>JAQBPS010000737.1 GCA_028287415.1 Bacillota bacterium
AGAAACTGATCAGGCTCCTCCACGCCGGGCAGATCAGCGAGCAAAAGCGGGAGTTTCCGCCACCGCGTATCGACCTCGGTATGGATGCGAATTGCCACGGGCCCAAGCTTCAGCTGGTCACGCAGGCGGGCGCCGTCAGCAGCGGTAATCGAGATGACCTGCAGCTTCGGCAGGAACTCCAACTGCTGTGACGTCGGACTGCCCCAGACGTTGGAGATGATCATTTCGTGTGTGTAATTGGCGTTGACCATGATCAGGGCGGCCGCCCCCCGCTGACGAGCGAAGAGCTCCTCCTCACCTGCCGCGAGGCCGTCCATCAGTAGAGCCGTCCCCTCCGCCGACTCGTCTGGCGCGGCTCCATCGGCTAACAAGAGTTCAAAGTCACCGGCGGCGCTGAACGAGTGCGTAATGCAAGCGATCTCACCCAATCCGGAAACGGTCAGACGCGCTGCGCCGGGCAAGCTGATATAGGCGTCATGGAGCAGCAGCCGGGTCGACAAGCCGTAAGCCGAGAGCTGCTCAGCAACGTACTGGACCGACTCAAGTTCCGGGGGTGTGCCCGACAGCCGGATCCACTGGGCAATTTTCGCTGTTTCCCGCAAGAGGTTGTCGACGGAGATCTCGCCGATCGGAGCAGCAGGACAAGTCACACAGATTCGCCCCCGTTCACAGAAGTGGGATCCACGGGCTCGCCAATGAGATACGCCCGCTCACCAGGCTGAACGACAGAGAGACGGCGGAGGAAGAGCAGCCGTCCGGACGCCACGGCCCGGACCTCCTCCACCACGGCACCGGTTGTGCCCACCACGACGCCGATCAGGTCCCCGCGGTCGACGTGCGCCCCCCGCCGGGCGCATGGCTTGAACAGCCCCCGCACGGTACACCGTGCGAACTTGCCGCATACCTGCTCACTGCCCCCGCCGGCGTCGGCTGCCCCGGGCAGCATGCCCAGACCGCACATCAGGCTGCGCACCATGCGCAGGTGCCCGGCAACGACCGCCTCCGGCTCATCCAGGTCGGCACCAGACTCCACGGTCAGTGCGGGGATCCCCAATCGGAGCGCCTCGACCGGCAGGGAGCCGGGCCAGGGATCATCCGCCCAGAGCACCGGCACGCCGGTCAGTATCGCCATCTCCCTGGAGCGCCGGTACAGGTGGGTTTCCGCCACCCGATCGATACCGCAGAGCGGCTCCATCGCCAGCCAGGTACCGCCGTCATGGAAATCCAGCAGGTAGTCGCATGACGCAACCACCTGATGCAGGTAGCTGAAAGCGATCTGCTCGGTGAGCGTTCCGTCCGGGCGCCCCGGCCAGACCCGGTTCAAGTCGCCCCGATCGTCGGGCGTGAGACGGCTCCCGGCCTTGAATGCCTGCACGTTAATGCAGGGGGCAGCGACCAGGGTGCCTTTCAAGCGGGCGGGGTCCAATTCCTGGTACAGCCGCCGGCAGGCCTCGCCTGCCATGTATTCGTCGCCGTGCTGGCCGGCACTGAGATTCAGTACCGGTCCAGCTTCGGCCCCGTGCACGACCAGGATCGGGATGACAATCGTTGTCCCGTCCGGTTCGGTCAGGACGGGTATCTCTACGATCGTCTTGCTGCCCCTAGCGATGACGTTTTCCGCCAAATGAAACGAGCGGTCAGACTTCGCTGCGGGCGTAAGATCACCGGACATAAACAGCCCTCCCTACGCTTTGCGATGGCGGCCCGGAGCCTTCGGATCGAGGGCGTCACGCAGGGCGTCACCCAAAAGGTTGATCCCCATCACCGAGAGCAGAATCGCCAGCCCCGGGAACATGGGCACCCACCAGTGGGTTGTCAGATACTTACGGCCTTCGGCGACCATGGCGCCCCACTCGGCGGTCGGGGGCTGGGCGCCGAGGCCGATGAAGCTAAGACCAGCCGTTGCGAGGATCGCATAGCCGACATCCAGGGAGGCTTGCACCGTAATGGTAGCGATGGTGCTGGGCAGCAGATGCTTCCAGATGATCCGGATCGGGCTCGCCCCCAGGCTGCGGGCCGCCTGGATGAAATCCGCGTCCTTCACAGCGAGAACCTGCGCCCGCACCAGGCGGGCGTACCAGGGCCACCAGACCAGGCCGACAGCCATCATCGCATTGTAGATGCCCTTGCCCAGGACGGCGGAGATTACCATAGCGAGCACCAGCGTCGGGAAGGCCAGGAAGACATCAGTGACACGCATGATGATCTCGTCGACGATGCCGCCGACATAGCCGGCGATGGCGCCGAGCGTGACACCGATCGTCATGGCGACCAGCAGGACCAGCGCACCGACCTGTAACGAAATGCGGGCGCCGCTGACCACGCGGCTCAGAATGTCCCGGCCGAGCTGATCGGTTCCGAAGAGATGGCCGCTGCTCGGCCCTTTCAGCCTTTGCGTCAGCGCCTGCTTGAGCGGATCAGCGTGCACCAGGTAGGGACCGGCCAGAGCCACGAGGATCAGCCCGACGATCAGAACCAGGCCGGCAACGCCGGAAGGGTTGCGCAGCAAATGCCGCCACACCCTGGCGCTCCGGGTAGGTGAAGGCGGGGGTTCGGCCGAAGGGGTCCGGGCCGTTTCAGCCACGCTCATTGCAGTTCCCCCTGCCCTCAATATCGGACCCGGGGATCGACCACCGCGTACAGCAGGTCGACCGCCAGGTTTGTCAAAATGTAGATCAGGGTGGCGACGAGCGCCGTACCCATGATTGCCGCATAATCCAGCGTGGAGATCGCAGTCACCGTGTAGAGCCCCATCCCCGGCCAGTCGAAGATTACCTCAACCAGGAAGGTGCCGCTGAGGAGGGCGCCGGCCTGAAGGCCGATGATGGTGAGCGTCGGAATCATGGCGTTTCGCAGGCCATGTCGGAAGATGACGATCCGTTCGGGCAGTCCCTTCGCCCGCGCGGAACGGATGAAGTCCTGGCTGAGCGCCTCGAGCAGGTTGGAGCGCGTGATGCGTGAGATGATCGCCAAAGCCCCCAGGGAGAGCGTAAAGGCCGGCAGGATCACATGGCGCAGGGCGTTCCACCAGGTGCTCCAATGGCCGCTGAGCAGGCCATCGAGCAGGTAAAAGCCGGTGATGTTCGGCGGCGCCTGGACCAGGGTGTCAAGCCGGCCGTTTGCCGGGAGCCAGCCGAGATGACTGAAAAAGAGGAGCTGCACCGCCAGGCCCAGCCAGAAGATCGGGACCGACGCTCCGAGCAGCGCCACCACCCGCCCCGCGTGGTCCGGCCACGAACCCACCTTCACGGCGGACAGCACACCCAGGGGCACGCCGAGCAGAACCGTGATCAACACACCGCACAGCGCAAGCTCCACGGTGGCCGGGAAATAGAGCTTCAGATCATCTTTCACAGGTCGGTTCGTCTGAATCGAGATGCCCAGATCGCCCCGCAACAGCCCTTGGATATAGCGCACATACTGGACCGGCAACGGCTTGTCCAGGCCAAAATCCTTGCGGACCTGCGCCACCTGCTCCGGACCCGCTTTCGGGCCGGCAGCCAGCTGAGCCGGGTCGCCGGGAATCAGCCGGGTCAGGACGAACAGCACCGTCACCACACCGATCAGGACCAGAGGAGTAATAAGCAGGCGCTTTAGCACGTAGCGGATCGGGATCCCCCCCTCGTATGGGACACGGCCGACGGGGGCCT
>JAQBPS010000753.1 GCA_028287415.1 Bacillota bacterium
GTGGTGAGAACTTGCGCCCGGCGCCCGAAGTAATGCGATGCGGGCTGCCGTCCGGCACCCGAACCACCCAGATGTCACTGATCACCGTATCCTGTAACCGGTCAAACTCCTGCACCACATAGGCGAGCGTGCGGCCGTCGGGCGAAAAGCGGGGCTCACCAACGGGATGGAGCCGTAGCAGGTCCTGTGGAACGGGTGGCCGTTGCTCGGACACGTTCGTTGCCTCCTTTGATGCGCTTACTCCTTGAGACGGGGATCAAGGGAATCACGCAGGCCGTCGCCCAGCAGATTGAAGCTCAGGACGGCCAATACAATCGCCAGACCGGGGAAGATCGCTACCCAGGGTGCGGTTTCCATAAAACCACGGCCCGTGCTCAGCATCAGGCCCCAGGACGGAGTCGGGGGCTCGGTGCCGAGGCCCAAAAAGCTCAGCGCGGCCTCTGCCAGGATGGCGAAGCCAAGGCTCAGCGTGGTCTGGACAATGATGGGTGCCATCGAATTGGGCAGGATGTGCCGGACGATGATCGTGAGATCGGTGGCCCCCAGCGCCTGTGCGGCTTCGACATATTCCGATCGCCGCACGCTGATCACAGCACTGCGAGTGACCCGGGCGAAGCCTGGTGTGTACACAATGCCGATGGCGATCATCACGTTGGTCAGATTAGAGCCGAGGACCGCCATGATCGCAATCGCCAGCAGAATGGCCGGAAACGCGAAGAATACGTCCATGACCCGCGAGACGAGATGATCGATCCAGCCGCCGTAATACCCCGAGATCAAGCCCAGGCTGACCCCCGCAGCGAGTGCGATGCCGACGGAGATAACCCCAACCTTCAGGGAGATCTGGGTGCCATAGATGATGCGGCTCAGGACGTCTCGCCCGAATTCGTCGGTTCCCAGCACGTACGGCATACCGGGCGTCATCAGCCGGGTCTTCGGGTTCACCAGGACAGGATCATGTGGTGCGATGACCGGGGCCAGCACCGCGCAGACAACCAGCAGCAGAATCACCACTGTACCGAACATGGCGAGCCGGTTTCGCCTGAGCCTGCGCCAAACCATGCGCCAGTGGCTGATGGGCTCGGCTGGTTCCCGCCCTACGGGGGCGGGATTGATGAGGGCACTCATGCCGGACCCTCCCCTACTGGTAGTGGATCCGGGGGTCGATGTAGGCATAGACCACGTCGACCATCAGATTGATCGTCACGAATACCAGGGTGATGAACAGCACTGCGCCCTGCACCATGGGGTAGTCCCGCTGGTTGATCGCCTGGAGGGCGAGTCGCCCGATGCCTGGCCGGGCGAACACCTGCTCGATGATGACCGATCCGCCGAGGATGTATCCGGCCTGCATGCCAATCACGGTCACCACTGGAATCAGGGCGTTGCGCAACGCGTGCTTATACACGATCATGCGCTCGGCAACCCCCTTGGCCCGGGCGGTGCGGATGTAATCCTGGCGCACCACCTCCAGCATGGTGGAACGGGTCATTCGCATCACAACCGCCATCAGGGCGGTACCCAGTGAAAAGGCGGGCAAGATCATGTAACGGATACTCTGGAGCGGATGCTGAAACAGCGGGGCGTAGCCGGCCGCGGGCAGCACGCGGAGCCAGAGGGCGAAAACCAGGATGAGCATGGTCCCCAGCCAAAAGTCGGGCGTGGCGACCCCCAGGATGGCGACGATCCGCCCGCCGTAATCGAGCCAGGTGTTCCGTCGCACCGCTGAGATTGTGCCAATGGGAATGGCCACGAGCAGCGATAGAACCATGCCGGTTGTCGCCAGCTCCACTGTTGCCGGGAACTGCTTGACGATCTCGCCGGCCACAGAGCGGCCGGTGCGCAGCGACACGCCCATATCACCACGGAGCAGCTTCCATAACCACTCCAGATACTGCCGCCACATGGGCTGATCCAACCCGAGAAAGTGGCGGAGTTCCGCGGCGGTCTTGGGGTCGGTGTTTGTGCCGAGCATCACTGCCACCACATCGCCCGGGATCAGCCGCGCCATCGAGAAGACAAGGACAGAGATTCCAAACAGCACGGGCAGCACCATGAGAATTCGCTTGATGACGTACTTACGCATGGCTACCCACCTCCAGTTGAAACGCCGGCGGCCCCGCGTCGCTGCCTGGCGGGGCCGCCCCGACCACTACTTGTCCAGCCACACCTGGTGAAATGCCTGCATCGATCCGGTGGCCATGTGGTAGAACCCCTGCACGTACGGACGGCTACCCTCATACTGATTCTGCAGTTCGATGAACACATAGGGCGCTTGTTCTGCCACCCGCTTCTGGACGTCGGCGTAGATTTGCTTGCGCTGATTGGCGTCCAGCGTCGTGCGGCCCTTTTCCAGCATCGCGTCCAGGGTCTGGTCGCTGAACTGGACGTAGTTCCACTTCTCGCCCGTCTTGAACTCGGGGTAGAGGAAGCCGTCCGGGTCCACGAAGCCGATCCAGCCGAGGATCGTCAGGTCAAAGTCATGCTTGTTGACCGCCTCGTCCAGGAACAGCCCCCAGTCCATGGGCTTCACATCGATCGTGATGCCGACCTCCTTGAGCTGGGCTTGCACCACCTGGGCGATCGCGATCTGGGACTGGTACGCACTGCCGACCTTTACAGTCGCCTTGAATCCGTTGGGGTAGCCGGCCTCAGCCAGCAGTTGCTTCGCCTTGTTCAGGTCCCGCTGGTAGGCGGTCGAATCAAGGTAAGCCCAATGTCCGGGCGGGACCGGGCCAGTTTTGATCACCGTTCCCTCACCGAAGAGGGCGGTGTCCACAATCGCCTGACGATCCAATGCATAGGCCATCGCCTGGCGCACTTTCACGTCATTAAAGGGCTTCCGTGTGGTGTTCATACCGATGTAGTCATACGCCGTGCTGGGACCGCCGACCAGGACCACGTTCTTGTCCGCTTTCAGCGTGCTGATGTCCTTCGCTGGCAGTTGAATCGCAAGGTCGATCTCGCCGGTGCGGATGGCGGTGACGCGGGCCGTGTCGTCCGGCATCGGCTTGATCTCAATGCCATCCAGCAGCGGCTGGCCCTTGACGAAATAGTTGGGGTTTCGCTCCAGCTTGATCATCTGGCCTGGCACGTAGTCCTTCAGTATAAAGGGGCCGGTACCGTCCGCAACCTTCTGAAGGTCGCCGTTCTTCGCCACCGTTTCCTTCGGGACGATCGCCATGAGGGCGCTCGCCAGATTGGTCAGCAGCGGGGCGAATGGCTTGTCCAGCGTCAGCTTCACGGTGTAGTCGTCGACGACGTCGACCGACTTGACCGCCTCGAGCAGGTAGGCACGGGGGCTCTTCGGGTCCTTGACTCGTCCCAGGGAGTACTGGACGTCGGCCGCCTTCATCTCCCGCCCATTGTGGAACTTGACGCCCTGGCGAAGTTTGAAGGTATAGGTCAGGCCATCCGGAGCGACGTCCCACGTCTCCGCCAGGTCAGGCTGTACCTGCATCTTGTCGTCCAGTTTCAGCAACCCGTTATACACCTGTTCGATCACGAGCCCTGAGGAGTAAGCGTCCACCAAATGCGGGTCAAAGCCGACGGCGTCTGCGGTCACCCCGACTTTCAACACCCCGCCCTGCTTGGGAGTCGAGGCCGAGGTCTGGCCCTGCTTCGCCGATTCGTTACCGGCCGCAGCGGTCTGATTAACCGGCCTTGAGGCGCACCCAGCCAGTAGGAGCGTACCTGCTGTGAGCAGGACGACGAATGCGCGGGCCGTGCGTTGGATGGCCATTGGTGCTTCCCTCCTGGTGATTAAGTAACACTGGCCGTAACCAGTGGGATCCCCTCATTCTCCGGCCTGCGGATCGCCCGTCCCTCTCGCCGCCTGGAGCGCCTGGTCCATGAGGTAGCTCCAGTTGTAGCTCTGCTTCGCATGCGACAGCACAGTAATGGTGTCGATCTCCGTGATGCCCGGCACCTTGCTCAGCGTACTGAGGTAAAAATCGTGGAACAGCTCCGCATTAGGGAACATGGCCTCCGCAAACACCTGGTACGGCCCCATCGTCTGGCCTACCCACCGCAAGTTGGGCATTTCCTTGAGGTGCAGCAGCGTTTCGGCGATCAGTGATAGATCACAGCGAAAACCGAGCAGCACGTGGTGGTGCATACCGAGCTTCTTCTCATCCGGCATCACTGCAATGGTAATGATGCGCTCTTGCAACAGGCGGTCGACCCGGCGGCGTACGGTCGATTCCGTGATACCGAACTCGCGCGCTATGTCGGAGTTTGATCGCCGTCCGTGGTCCTGAAGCGCACCAATAATCCGGCGATCAAGATCATCAATCATAAATATACCTACTTGCCATTGATTTTGAATTGAATAATAGCATGTATGACGAAATACAGCAATAGCTCTGGCGTATTTCGCGAATTTCGTTTTGATCACCGCGACCAGAAACGAAAAACACCCCCGTGCGGGGGTGTCTCTGACTTGGCTTAATCCCACTGGTACAGTTGGCGGAGGGTGCCGCTCCACATCGCCATCTTCTCCTGCTCGCCGAGGTGGGCGCAGCGCACACGCTCCATCTCGAACTCCTGGTCGTAGTATGGCGTGCCGCTGGCGAACACGACGCGATCCGGGCCGACCTCGGCCATGACCTCCTCCAGGAAGTCTTCCCGGTAAGTGCCTGAGGTCTCAATCACGACGTTCGGGCAGGCGTCCAGCATCGCTCTTGCTTCGCTGAGCAGCATGCCTGATATGTTCAGATTGCCGCCGTTGGCTGCGATAAACCGCACCTCCGGGAACTGGCGAGCCAGGTCTGCGACCTGTGTGGGGTGGGAGACTCTGACCTGGCCGGCGTTGATCAGAACGGGAACACCCAGCCGGGCAGCCTCACGGACTACGGGATGGACAATCTCGTCGTTGATCGGGAAATTCTCCTCCCAGGGGTTGAGGTAGACCCCACGCAGGCCCAAGTCCCGGACACTCCGCCGCAGTTCCGTGACGGCATCCGCCCCCTGCCACGGGTCGACCCGGCAGACGCCCAGGAATCGGTCCGGGCGATTCCGGACAGCGTCCGCCACTCGCTCATTCTCCGATGCGAGATGGTAATGTTGGGGCCGCAGTGGCGTCAGGATCGCCCGGTCGATTTGCAAACGGTCCATGCGCTCCAGCAAATCCGTCACGGTCTGACGCTGACCGAAAAGGCCTTCACCCAGATGGACCCGGCCGTCGATAATCATGGCTGCGCCTCCTTCCGTCCCGCCAGCCGCAGCAGCGAGTCGATATTTTCGAAGAACAGCTGGTGCTCTTCGTCAGGTGAAAGTCCGGCGAGTCGCACCTTGCGCACCTCGATCGTGGGGTCGCAGCCGGGTCCGTCCGAGGCATAGAGCACCCGGTGAGCCCCGATTGACTCCACGGCCTGCCTGATCATGGCCGGGTATGGCATGGCCGATGTTTCGAGGTAAATATTCGCATGGCGCTGGGCTACCCGGATCGCATCTTTCGTATGGAAATAGCCGCCACAGTGCCCCAGAATGATCCTGGCGTCTGGCACCAGCTCGGCCAGACGGGCAATCTGAAGCGGGAGACTCAGCTCCTCGTCGCCGCAGTGAAACAGGACCGGGGTGTTCAACTCGGCGGCCTTCTGAACGATGGCCACAGTCTGCGGGCTTGCCGGATGCTGAAGGTAGCTGACGGGGTGGAGTTTCAGACCCTTCATCCCATAGTGCCGAATCGCGTGTTCGAACATGTCGATTGCCTGCTGACCATATCCGGGATTCATACGCGCATAGCCGATCAGGCGGTCGGGATAGCGCGCACAGGATTCGGCGATGTATTCCAGGGCATCGGAGGTGCGACCGGGGGCATCGACATAGGTCATGATGATCGCTCGGTCAACTTTCGCTTCGTCGAGCAGGCGGATGATTGTTTCGGGGGGGTCGAACCAGCCAACCTTGTCGACATGCGTGTGGGAATCGATGATCTCCTGCCTGCTCACGCGCAACCGCCTCCTGTTATGTGATCTATTGGTGGTTCATATTTTCTGTTAGGCTGCGATTCGCCATCGCAAAACTCGACACCTTTGTGCGTATAGACAGAGCCTCGCGGCAAGCCCCCGCCAGTACTAGTCCGGCGGGGGCTTCTCCTCACTCAGTCACAACCAGCGCCTGCCCTGCGAGCCTCTCCCCGAAGTAGACCGAGATGTGCAGCGTGGTCCCCGCCGCCAGCCCGTAGCGGCTGGGGTCGAAGCGCACACTATACTGCCGCGCCCCGTCATCGATCGCGATGTCGTGCCCATAGACCCAAGCCACGACCGGGTAGGCGTCCGGGTCGTTCATGGTCGCCTGGTCCTGGATCAGCACCATCACCGACTCATCACGGATGAATCTGCCGCAGTCGCCATAGCCGAACTTGATGTCCAGGCTGTCAGCGAGCCGCAGGTGGTACGGATCCGGCGGGAAGAGGGGCGCCGCCCACGTCAGCTTCGCACCCGGCTCGCAGGAGGGGGGCTCGCTTGCGCCGTCAGAGGCCGAGCCGATGGCGTTCAGGATCGCAGCCACGACCTCCGATGCATTCAGTGCCCGGAAGACCTCACCCTCGGTCTGATGCGAGAGCTGCGAGAAGTAGTTGTAGGCGTCCGAGTCCCACCCGATGACGATGCTGTAGATGTGGGCGCCATTGTTCGTCCCCATGATGCCCACGTCAGGCGTCTTCGCGGCCGGGGTGGCGGGCGTGCTGCTGACGCCAACCCCGGCACTGAGCGCCGCGGCCACCACGGAGAACAGCGTATTCCCTGTGAACGGTTCGGGGTCATGGGGGCCGGCGTCGCCCATCATGATGATGGCCTTGTGGGCATCGGGGCGCCAGGCACCCAGCCCCTGCGTGGTGATGGCGCCCATCAGACCGGAGTAGACCGCCTCAGGCCAGTCCCACCCGCCGCTGGCCGACAGGGTATTGACCGCTGCGACAATGCCCGCCTTGTTGTTGCTGAACGCCAGCGCCGCCTGGTACGGGAAGTCGCTGGGCTCGCCATACGGGTAAACCGGGAAGTCCTTGTACTGAGCGACCGCCACCCGCCAGTCCTCGGAGTTGTGATCAAGCGTATCGACGATGGAAGCAGTGGCAGCCTGCACATTGGCGATGTCGTCCCACATGCTGCCCGTCGTGTCGATCAGGAAGACCAGGTCCAGGGGCTTGTCCAGCGAGGCCGACCAGGTGAAGCTCTGGCTGTTGCTCAGGTCGCCATTGCTCATGACCAGCACGACTTCGGTCACGTTGCTGGCTTTGAACTTGTTGACTTTCACCTTGCCCTTGTTGTCGGCCCCGAAGGTGACAGGCGTGACCTCCGTCGCCCCCGACGGGCGGCGCACCACGACCGTCGCCAGGCCGGCGTCCGAGGCCCGCTGCACCTCAACCGTCATCGACTTGCCCACGGTCTGGGCTGCCTCCGGGGTAATGCGGAAGTAGTGAGCGGCCAGCTTGGGGACGTTCGCAGTGATGTTCCGGTGCGCAGCGTTCGCCGGGCCGAGTGTGTAGTTGCCCTGGAAGTTGCTGAACGTCGGATACTGGGCCGCTTCCGCGTAATACCCGCCCCCGGCGCGGCTGCCGGTCATCAGGTTCCAGAGTGCGAACCGCTGGAAGCCATCCTTCATGTTTGCACCCTTGCCCGTCAGGACGGCGTTCATCGACTCCTCGGCCGACGTGAACAGGCCGATCCCGTTCATCACGTCCTTGACCACGTCGGCGTTGCCGCCGTTGTAGGACTCCTTCAGCAGCTTGTTGATCAGCACGGTCTCATAACCGCCGCCGATGGTGTCAAGGGAGCGGTTGGTGTTGCTGTAGAACGTGGGCAGGTAGTTGTAGTAGTCATTCACATAGTCGAAGACCTCGTCTTCCATGAAGGTGGCCGTGCTCTCGAGCCACCAGCTTTCGCCTGCGCGGGACGGGCCGCTGAGGGTCGCATACTGGACCTGGTGGAAGAACTCATGGGCGGCGGTCACTTTCATGGCGCCCTTCGCCGTGCCGGCCGGGTCGTTATTGGGCGGCGCCCAGGCGAAGTTCTTGTTCACCTCGATGTACGGATCGGAGAAGATGCCGCCAGAGTAGGCCACGCCGTAGAGACCGGTCCCCAGGTCTTTGACATAGACCTTGAAGGGGCTGGACGGCAGTGAGTATCCGTGGCCACTGTAGTAGCTCCAAGACTGCTCAAAGTAGCCGCCCAGCTCCTGGGCGTAGGCCAGGGTGGAGGTATCTGTGCCCGAGTTGTAGTAGTGCACCGCGAAGTGGCCGGCAGGCGTGGTATATGTGAGCTCGGCAAGGGCGCCAATGCCGCCAAGGAGTGAGCGGGCGGCATCCGCAGCCGGGCCGCGCACGCCGGTCAGCGTTGGGGCGGCAAGCTTTTTACGGGCATCCGGCGAGGCCAACCAGTACTGAATGTACTGCTGCACGGTTGGGCTGGCCTTCGCCAGGCTCGCCGTGATATCCATGACAATCGGGGTGCCGTCGTGCAGGGAAACCGTGGGCCGGTACGCCCGGGGCAGCCCCGCCTGCGACCGGAGCAGGAGCAGCTTGTATAGCAGGGCGTCGTCCAGGCTGAGCTTGCCGGCGCTCAGGTCGGCATCAATCGCGGCTGTGGCGGGGTGGTAGGCCTGGTCGGGGGCCTTCGTCACGGGACCGCCGGGGGCCACGGCCGTAGGTAGCAGCGCCTTGGGCGCGGCCAGGGCCACGGCCGAAGGTAGCGGCGCCTTGGGCGTGGCAAGGGCCGCGGCCGGGGCCGTCGGTAGCGGGGCTGCTGTTGCCGGGTGCGCGCTGGAGAAGCCGGCACCGAGTACCAGGCAGGCGCCAAGCACCGGCGCCAGCAGGCGCCCGAGACGGGATCTGGCAAACAGGGAGCTTCGCATTCACATCGCCTCCTTGATTGAATTTGGTTTCCTTTCCGGAAAATACCATAATCGTTGCCTTTGCGTCCAGAATCTACCAGAGACAATCGGGCGTGGCGGATGCAAACAGAAAAAAGCCTCCCCGGTCGGGGAGGCGGCTTGTGGCGGCTAACGCTGCGGTACGGCGATCTGGATGCCCGTTGGGAACTCCATGTCGGCGAAGCGAAAAGTGAACTGCCCCTGGCTATACGCAGCGGCGGGCGGCTGCCACACGGCGGACAGCAGTTTTACCGTCTCACCCGGCTTCAGGACGAATGTCGCCGACGCCTGGGCCTGCGCCTGTGCGGACCACAGCCAGACGTGTTCCGCCTGCTTGCCCGCCTGGTCCACCGTGTAGCCGACAAAGATCAGGTCATACGCCGGGCGGGGCTGAGCCAGACCGGCAAGCGTGACGGGCTCCTGTGGTGAACCGCCCGTGGCCGTATCGAAGGTGAAGGGCTTGTCACCGGTGTTGTGCGCAACAATGGCGATGGGGACGGGCTCACCCGGATTGTAGGCCGCCTTCGGCGACACAATCGTCAACGCCACGTCGTTGTAGCGCACTTCACGGCTGAAGCCGGGCGGGTCGCATCCCCCCAGCAGGAGGGCGGCAAGGGTCGCCGTAACCGTTGCGGCCTTCGTCAGCCGATCTCGCATGCGGATCTCCTCCCGGCGACCAGAGTGACTCTTGATGGTAATTCTGCGCTTATGTGACAAATCCTGTGCTGCTGTAGCGAAAATGCGCTGTCCGTGCGGGCATCTGCGTGGTATCATGAACGCAACAATGCCGGAGGTGCACAGTTGGCGATCTATAACGCTGAAGCGATTGTCATACGCGTCCGGGATTTTGATGAGGCCGACAAGGTGGCCGTCCTCCTGACCCGTGAAGAGGGCAAGGTGCAGGCGATCGCCCGGGGCGCCCGCCGCTCCCGCAACCGCTATGCCGCAGCCATGCAGCTGTTCACCCAGGTGAAGGTGCAGCTGTACCACGGGCGGAGCATGGATACCCTCAGCCAGGCGGAAATTACCGAGTCCTTCCGCCACCTGCGGGAGGACCTGGTGCGGATGGCCTATGGCGCCTATGTCTGTGAGTTGATGGATGAGATGATCCGGGAGCGGCAGCGGCACGAGTCGCCTTACCTGCTCCTGTTGACCACGCTCCACCTGCTCAACGAGCTTGATATGGAGCCGGAACCGATCCGCCGTGCCTATGAGCTGAAGCTCTTTTCGATGCTCGGCTTCCGGCCGAGCCTGGAGGAGTGCGTCGCCTGCGGCGGGAGTGTGGGGACGGGGCCGCAGGTGCGGTTCGCCCCGGTCCTGGGCGGCGTGCTCTGCCCGACCTGCCCGAGCGAGGGGGAGGTTGTGCACCGGCTCGCCCGCGGGACCCTGGAGACCATGAAGCGCCTGCTGGATGGCGACATTCGTAAGGCGCACATGATCAAGATCACCGGGGAGATGGCGGTGGAGCTGGACCGGGTCATGACAGACTATGTCGGGCACCGCATGGAGCGGAAGTTAAAGTCAAAGGAGTTCCTGGATTCTTTGAAGTGAAAGGGGGGCTGAGTGCCGCCGACGGCGCAGCAAACCCCCCGCACGCTAAAATCGCAGGTGCGGGGCGTTTGCAGCTTGCCCTTCCCACACCCTTCCCCGC
>JAQBPS010000768.1 GCA_028287415.1 Bacillota bacterium
CTGGTGACCGACGGCAGCCGGACGCTCCAGGTGAAGGGCGGCCACCCCATGATGGCCCGGCTGGTCGGCACGGGCTGCCTCAGCTCGGCTGTGATCGCTGCGGCCCTGGCGGTTCAGCCGGGCGTCGATGCGGTCGCCGAGACGCTGTTGTGGCTGGGCGCCGCCGGCGAGTCGGCGGCTGCGATTGCTGATGGACCCGGCTCGTTCGTGCCTGCCTTCCTCGATGGGCTCGCGAATGTCGATGCGCTGCCCGCCGGCCGGATCAGCCGGCCGTTAGCTGACCAGCTAGCGCTTTACGTCATCGTCAGCGGTGCCACGCCGCTTGCAGTGGTCCGAGCCGCCCTGGAGGGCGGGGCCGGCATGATCCAGTGGCGGGAGAAGGCGCTGGACCTGCCCGCTCAGGTGGCGGCGGCGACGCAGGTGCGGGACCTCTGCCGGGCGTATGGCGCCCTCTTTCTGGTGAACGACCGGGTCGACCTTGCCCTCGCGCTCGATAGCGACGGCTGCCATGTCGGGCAGGAGGATCTGCCGGTGCCGCTTGCCCGCAGACTGCTCGGGCCGGACAAGATCATCGGCACCAGCGTCGAGACGGCTGCGGAGGCGGCCCGCGGCGAGGCTGAGGGCTGCGACTACCTCGGGGTCGGGCCGATCTACGCCACGCCCAGCAAGGCGGATGCCGGTGAGCCGCACGGGCCGGGCGTCATCGAGCGGGTGACGGCGGCGACGAGGCTGCCGGTGGTCGGCATCGGCGGCATTGGTCTGGGCAAGGCGGCGGATGTGATTGCCGCTGGTGCGGTGGGCATTGCCGTGATCTCTGCGGTGACGGGTGCGGCCACCCCGCTGGCCGCGGCCCGGGCGCTGCTGGCGGAAGTGAGAGAAGCCAAGGGAGGCGACCGCTGATGAAGTCGACGACCACCCTGACCCGGATGGCTGTGCTGATCGCCCTGGGCGTTGTCGCGTCGTACCTGATGCCGATCCCGTTCTACGGTGCCAAGCTCTTCCCGGCGCAGCACGCGATCAACGTGGTCGCCGCCATCCTGTTGGGCCCCTGGCTGGCGGGCGCCGTCGCCCTGGCGATCGCGCTGATCCGAATCATGATGCACACTGGCAGCCCGCTTGCGATCCCGGGATCGATCTTCGGTGCGATGCTTGCGGGCCTCCTGTACCGGGCCACCCGCGCCAACATCGGGGCGATGGTCGGCGAGGTGATCGGCACCGGGCTGCTTGGCGCCATGGCCGCCTACCCGATCGCGGTCTTCATGATGGGGATGAGGCAAGCCGCTGCCGTCGGGTTCACGTTCTTCATCATCCCCTTCGGCCTGCCGAGCCTGTTGGGTGCGATCCTGGCGGGCCTTGCCCTGCCGGCGATCAAGCGTGTTGCCCAGCCTGTTGAACAGTCCAGGTAGGCAAGGCACAAGGACCGCCCCGCTGCAGTGCGCAGCAGGGGCGGTCCTCGTCGCGTAGCAGTTAGGCCAAGGTTGCGGAGATAACCCTGATGTTGTACTCATCCTTGTGCGTGACGGCCCAGTCGACCGCCGCCGTCACGTTCGAGAGCGAGCCACTGCCGTTCTGGTCGAGCACCTTCAGTCCGACCAGGGCGGCCCCCGGTGCGACCCCGGTGTAAGCCGCGTTGCCGGCGCCCGTCCCGGCCACGATGCCGGACACGTGAGTCCCATGCCCGTTGTCATCATACGCGTCGGTCCGGTTGTTCACCCAGTCGTGGAAGGCGATCACCTTGCCGCCCGCCAGGTCCACATGCTGAGCGTCAATGCCAATGTCGGTATGCAAACGCACAAGGCCGCGGTTACCCGCGGCCTTGTGCGTTTGCATTTCCCAGGCGGTTACTGCTTCCGCGGAATGGTTAGCGTCTCCCAGTCAGCATCCTTGAGCTGCTTGGCAATGTACACGATCTGCCCCACATGATAGGAGTAGTGGTACATCTGGCGCTCGATCGCCGCAATCACCGTGTGTGGCTGCTTGCGGATGTACACCGTTCGGAGCAGATCCGCCTCGGTGATGCGCTCCAGGACGCCGAGGAAGATGCTCCAGCCGTTGTCCCAGCTGGCGAGCAGATCCGCTCGGGTGGTCGCATCCAAAATGAACTCGCCGTCGCGGTCGCGATTCGGTTTCTCCCCATCAGCCGCAAAGAAGTCGGTCCAACGGGAGTGCATATTGCCGCTGATGTGCTTCACAATGATGGCGATGCTGTTGGACTCTGCGTTGGGCGACCAGAAAAGCTGCTCATCGGATAACTGGGCGAAGGTGCGCTCGGCCGTCTGCCTGACCTCGTTGAAGCGATCCCGCACGGTCTTCAGGTACTCAACAGCGATTGGGTTTTGCACAATGGCCTCCCGGGTAGGTACCGTCTCAAAACAGCCTATTCGGCTTACGGGGCGGCAAATCCCTTCTGCGGTCCCGGTCACTCGCAGCGTTCCCCCTTCTGTGCCCTAGCGTGCAGCAGCTTTACCAGGCCTCGCCGCAAACCCTCCCGGAGAATCGCCTGGGCCGCCCGTGCGTTCCCCGGGTCGCTAACGTAGGTCACCCGCACGAGCACCTCAGGGGCCGGCCGTTTTACAGCCATGGCGCCCCCTCCTT
>JAQBPS010000046.1 GCA_028287415.1 Bacillota bacterium
GAGCGGGCCTGCCGCAGCGCCTCCTGCAAGGCGGGCAGGTTGTGCCCGTCCACCGGGCCGATGTACGTGAGGCCCAGGTCCTCAAAGAACATGTTGTTGACGAGGAGGTGCTTGACCCCCTCCTTCAGCCGGTCGACAAATTCGAAGGCCTGCGCGCCGACAAAGGGGATCTGCTTGAGCGCATCCCTGACGTTGTGCTTCACCTGCTGGTAGCTGGGGCCGGTGCGGATGCGCGCCAGATAGTTGGAGATGCCGCCCACGTTTGGCGCGATCGACATTGAGTTGTCGTTCAGCACGACGATCATCCTGGTCTTGTCGTGGCCAGCGTGATCGAGCGCCTCGTACGCCATGCCGCCGGTCAGCGCACCGTCGCCGATGACGGCGATCACCTCATGCTGTGCGCCCGCAATGTCGCGCGCCTTGGCCATCCCCAGCGCCGCGGAGATCGACGTGGAAGCATGGCCCCAGTGGAAGTGGTCATGAATCGATTCATGCGGGTCCGTGAAACCGGCGATGCCCTGGTACTGGCGAAGCGTGTTGAAACGCTCGTAGCGGCCAGTCAGCAGCTTGTGCACGTAGCTCTGGTGGGAAACGTCCCACAGGATCTTGTCATGCGGGCTGTCAAAAACGGTGTGCAGCGCGAGGGTCAGCTCGACCACGCCCAGGTTCGGCGCAAGATGGCCGCCCGTGCGGGCCACGGTCTCCAGGATCGTCTGGCGGATCTCCTCGCCCAGCGCGATCAGTTCCTGCGTGGACAGCCCTCTTAGTTGTTCGGGGCCTGTCAGTTCCTGCAAATGCATGTCATGTAGTCCTCCTTCGCGAGGAGTTAGGTCCGCGACCGCCGGTCAAGGAGCGGCCGATCATCCGCTCAACCGCGGAGATGATGCGGCCGGCCAGCACCACGACATCGGTGGCGTGCGCCATAGCAAAGGTCTTGCCAGAGGCCTTTCCGCCGACTGTGATCAAAGAGACCAGCCCGATCACGCCCAGGGTGATCAACTCTTCGCTCCGGGCACCGCCCTGAAAGATCCTTGTGATCTGCAGCGCCACGGTTGTGACCGCTGCTCCGCTGACGAGGCCGACCACATCGCCAACCACATCGTTAGTGAAATTGGCAACCCTGTCAGCGTTTCGCACCAGCCAGAGCGCCTGCCGTGCCCCTGTGATCCGCTTGGCGGACATCGCGTTTAACGGTGATTGTTCGGCCGCGGTTACGCTCGTCCCGAGAATATCGAACGCGATGTGGAGGACAACGAGCATGAGAACAAACAGGAGCGCAATGATCACGTGCGCCCGTGCCAGTGTTTGACCAGAGATGTAACTGACCGACACGGCGAGCCCGAATGAAAGCAGTCCCACACGCAGTGCCCTCCGCCACCACGGTGAAGGTGAGGGCTCCTGTGCCATACTTGACGCTCCTCCCGGGCAGACTATGTATGCCCCTGGCGGGGCCGCATCATCAATAGAAAAAAGTTCGGGTGGCAGCCCGATGGGTAAATGTTGTGGCTTAGGTCCAGCAGGTTTTCCCCACAGTCTCCGGCGCGTCGCCGCCCCGGCGGTTTCCCTTTATGACCGCGCTGCCGTGTTACCATCGGCAGGGCTAGATTACCACTTAGTCCACACTATAATCCCCATCGGACCTCTCGCGAACAGCCTAGGAATTTTCTTCAACACACACACTTTCCCCTAGCCTCTTTTGCAGTCGTGGTTTCAGGAGCCATCTCCCTCGCCGTCAGCTGGCCAGCTTGTGCGAGAGATTCTGGACCCTCAGAGTCCGCTGCTCCATCCCACCACGTCCACGCAAGGCAGGCTACAATGCACCCAACGCCTCACCATGTTTCAGCATCGCATGCAGGTCTTCACTGCGTCATAGCCCTGTTGCTCACATTGGTGCAACCGCCACAAACGCAGGCCTCCTCGACAGAAGGGTCGTCGCCCGCATGCCATTGCGGATCGCCCTCGCTGCCGGCGGCCTCGACGGGTAAAACCCGATCGCTAGCCGAATCCCCAGCACCAGCCCCCGATTGGGCATCGGCGGCCAGCACCAGAGACCTCATCGATGTGCCCTCGACGGATTTTTAGGCCCGCCCTCAAAGAAAGTAGTATTGACTAGGATACTGCGCCACCCGGAAACTTAAAAAATCGCTAAAACTTTTGCACCGGTAGCAAACCGATTATATCATGCCGCAGCGTCGGACACACCTGGTGGCCTTTGTACCACTACGCGGAAACGCGCTGCGAACCGGTGCGCAATGGCCGGTGCAGATATGGATGTTATCACCCTTAGCCTTCACGGTCAATAACAAATTGTGCCAGTGCTGACAGTACCTCACCACGCTCACCAAACGGTGCCAGCGCTGCGCGGGCAGCAGCGACCTCAGCCTGTGCGCGCTCGCTCGCGCCCTGCAAGCCAAAGTGCCGGACATAGGTCGACTTGTCGTGCCGCTCGTCGCGGCCGACGCCCTTGCCGGTCTTCGCTTCATCGCCGATGATGTCCAGCACGTCGTCTTGGATTTGAAAGGCGAGGCCGTAGTGCGCCGCATAGCTGTCCAGACAGGCGAGGTCCGCGGGCTGGGCACCACCGAGGATGGCGCCGGCCCGCAGTGCCGCCCGGAACAGTGCACCGGTCTTCAGCCGGTGGATGCGCTGGAGCTGCTCGGCGGAGGCGCTGCGCCCTTCCCAGGCGAGGTCCTCCACCTGACCGCCGACCATGCCGGCTGCGCCCGCGGCCACCGCGAGTTCGCCGACCACCCGCAGCGCGAGGGCCGGGCTTACGCCCTCCACCCGTCCCTGACAGGCGAGCAGCTCAAAGGCCATGGTCAGCAACGCATCGCCGGAAAGAGTCGCCACGGCGTCCCCATAGACCTTGTGGTTGGTGGGGCGGCCACGGCGCAGGTCATCATCATCCATACAGGGCAGATCATCGTGAATCAGTGAATAGGTATGGATCATTTCGAGGGCGCAGGCGGTCGGCAGGACACGCTGAGCGGGGACAGTGAACAGCGCTGCCGCCGCGATCACCAGCACCGGGCGCAGCCGCTTGCCACCGCCCAGGAGGCTGTAGCGGAGCGACTCCAACAGCGCTGCGGGGATATCCGTCAGCACGGGGGCCAGGCCGTCCGGGCGCTGCTGCTCCGGGGCGGTATACTGGTCAAGTGCCCGGTCGACCATCTGCGAATGCTCTTTCAGATAGGCTACGATGTTCACGTATCTCTTGCCTCTCCTATTCCTGCTCCATGGGCAGGGTGACGATCTCGCCGCCCTGTTCCAGCAGCTTTTCGATGCGGGCTTCCGCGTGATCGAGCTGCCCGCTGCAGCTGCGGGAGAGCATGACGCCTTCCTGGAAGAGCGCCAGCGCTGTATCCAGGCTGAGATCGCCCGTTTCCAGTTCCCGCACCACCTGTTCCAGCCGTTGCAGGGCCTGTTCAAAACTTAGCTTCTGGTCCACGCTCACGACTCCTCTCCAATCTCTTCGACACGGGCGGTCAGCTGACCCTTGTGCAGCATGACTGACAGTTTTTGACCAATGGAGACCTCCGCCACCGACTTCACGACGTGACCCGACTCATCGCGGGTGATGCTGTAGCCGCGGCTCAGGACGGCGAGCGGCGAGAGCGCATCCAGCCGGCCCGCCAGGCCCGCCACGCTCTGCCGCTGGCGCCGGACCATTTGCCCGCCGGTGTAGCCCAGGCGCCGGACCAGCTCGTCCAGCCGCTGGCGGTCCTGGAGCAGCCGGCCCTGGGGCCGGAGCAGCACAGGGCGTTCTGCAAGTGCCTTCAGCTTGAGGCGCTTCCGCTCGACTTGCCGACGGGCAACGGTGACGAGCCGGGCGCGGAGGCTGTCGATCATGCCGGTCAACTCCGCCCGGGAGGGCACGACCATCTCCGCCGCAGCGGAGGGCGTCGGTGCCCGCAGGTCGGCAACGAAGTCGGCAATGGTGTAGTCGGTCTCATGGCCAACCGCACTGACGACCGGCACGGGGCACTCCCGGATCGCCCGGGCGAGCCCCTCGTCATTGAACGCCCAGAGGTCCTCCAGCGAGCCGCCGCCCCGCCCGATGATGATGACGTCGATGCCCGGCTGCCGGGCGACCAGGTTGAGCGCCCGAATCAGGCTGGCCGGGGCGTCGGCGCCCTGCACGAGTGCGGGCGCGACCAGGATATCGATGCCCGGGAATCGCCGCCGGCTCACGGTGATCATGTCGCGAATCGCTGCGCCGGTCGGGGCCGTGACGATCCCCAGCCGCTTTGGCAGCACCGGCAGCGGCCGCTTGAGCTCGTCGTCAAACAGCCCCTCTGCGGCGAGCCGGTTCTTGAGCTGCTCATACTGGAGGTGGAGTGCGCCAACCCCGGCCGGCTCCATCTCGGCGGCGTAAAACTGGTAGGCCCCGTCCCGCTCAAACACGGTCACGTTCCCAAAGAGCAGCACCTGCATGCCGCTGTCCGGCCGGAACCGCAGCCGCCCCGCGGCGCTGCGGAACATGACGCATTTGATCTGACTGGTGTCGTCTTTCAAGGTAAAATAGATATGACCCGATGTATGCCACTTAAAGTTTGAGATCTCGCCGCGCACCCAGACGCGTTGAAGCAGTTCATCGCGCTCCAACAGGCGCTTCACGTACAGGGTGAGATCGCGGACTGTAAGGATCGAACGCTCTAGCACTCCGCCAACCCTCCATATTGTAGCGCATGGGTCCCGGGCGGGGGTCCGGGCGGGGAGCTCCAGACAGGACGTCGGGTAGGGGTGGTCCGCAACGACGTCCGGAGGGTTCGCTTACGGGCAGTTGGCTACCTGAGACAGCCGTTTTCCCCTCTCGGCGTTTCCATCAGAAACGCCTGCCGGGCTCGTGCGAGTGCCGTCGCCCTCGGGCGGTGCGTCCCTCAAGGCGGTCGCAGCAACCGCGGTTCCGAAAACGGCGCCACCTTAAGAATAGGCCTACTG
>JAQBPS010000056.1 GCA_028287415.1 Bacillota bacterium
TTGGTCGTGTCCATTTGCGTAATACCCTCCATAGCAATCGAAAAGCGCCCGGGTAAGTTCCCGGGCGGTTGTGGCTCCGCGGGCCAAACGCCTGTTCTGGAATCATTTTACAAGCAGCCCCGCCCACTGTCAACAGCGCTCAGCACTACCGCGCACAAAACGCATCCGGAATCAGCGTGCAAGACCACGTCCCATCCGCGGCAGGCGCCACCGTGACCACGTCAAAACGACAGGCCTGATCGGCGCCGCCCCGGATCGCGAGGTAAAGCCCGGCGAGCCGCACGAGCTGCTGCTGCTTTCGGGCCGTGACCGCTTCCGCCGCCGTGCCGAAGCCTGGCCCGGTCCTGGTCTTCACCTCGATGAAGACCAGCACGCCGGCCTCTTCCGCGACCATGTCAATTTCACCGGACCGGAACCGCACGTTTCGCTCCCGCACCCGGTACCCGCGGGCGGCGAGGTAAAGCGCCGCAGCCTCCTCCCCCGCCCGCCCGATCGCGGTGCCCGTCTCCTTCTTACGCACTCAGTCGTCGGCGAAGGAGGTGCCGGCGGACAGGGAGACGATGTCCCGCAGCGCGCTGTAGCTCTTGCGGTGAATCGGGCACGGGCCGTGGCGCTCCAGCGCCTCCCGGTGCTCCAGGGTGCCGTAGCCCTTGTGATTGGCAAAGCCATATTGCGGATACTGCTCATGCATTTCAATCATGTACTCATCTCGCGTCACCTTGGCCACGATCGAGGCCGCCGCAATCGAGATCGACTGCCCGTCGCCGCCGCCGATGGGCGCCTGCGGCTGGTTCACGTTGGGCAGGTGGAGCGCATCAATCAGCAAGTAGTCCGGGGCGACAGGCAGGTCTGCCACCGCCTTGATCATCGCCTTGTATGTAGCCATCATCACATTGGCCTCGTCGATCCCCTCAGGGTGCACCATGCCGACACCAATGGCGACGGCGATCTGCCTGATCTGTTCGTAGACCTCCTGACGCCGCTTGCCCGAGAGCCGCTTGACGTCGTCGAGCCCGGGGATGGAGACCTCACCCGGCAGGATAACGGCAGCCGCTACCACGGGGCCTGCCAGCGGACCGCGCCCCACCTCATCCAGCCCGGCGACCAGGTTGTAGCCCATGGCCCAACACTGCCGCTCATAGCTATACATGCGATCGACGCGCTCCCGCTCCCGGTGCCATTCATCCAGCTTTGTGTTGCAGAACCGGACCAACCTTTGTGCGCCACCGCGCGGATCGGAGCCAAGGATGTCAATGACCTGGGAATAGGTCTCGGGTCCGCCGTCGTTGATCAACAACTGCAACTTCTTCAGGCTCATTTTCTTGATGTTCATCCGCATGATTCAACACCCCCAGCGTTACGATGAACACGGGCGCTCAAGCAGCCCGTGGCCCACCCGGCCTCCCCGGTATCTCGCCATCAGAAAAAAGGAAACCCGTTTGTTCTGTCGGGTAGTGGGAGTCAGTTTCGACGAGTTTTTCACAAAATCCTGCCGCCTGATCGGTATGACTTTCGTGAGAAATTCTGGCTGTTTGAAAGTCCAGCGGTGTATAATTTCCAGAATCTACAGGAGGTCGCGATGGCGACACTTGCGGCACATCGGCCGACCCGCCTGGTGAAAAGGAGTGCGGGCGGGGGGCCTCCGCCCCCTGCACTTGAAATAACCACAAAAAAAGACCCTCACGATGTGAGGGTCGATCCTGCGGATGTTGGCGGTACCTGTAACGAGATGCGGCCCACCTTACCCTCCCGGAACTCCCGGAGGACCATCGCTGCCACCTTTTCATCTTCCACGACGCCGCCGGCCCGGATCAAGCCCCGTGCCCGGCCGATCGCCTCCAGGTTCCGCTCCGGTTCGGGGGCGATGCTCTCCAGACCGAAGCGCTCACGCACCGACTCGGGCCGCTTGGCCCAGAAGTACGGCAGCAAGAGTCCCGCCACCTCGCGCTGGTCAAAAACTTCTTCCTTGACCGCACCGATCGAGGCGAGCAGAACGCCATCCCACTGATCCTCGAACTTCGGCACCAGAATGCCGGGCATGTCCATCAGTTCTACATCGCCGCCGATGCGGATCCACTGCTTGCCGCGGGTGACACCGGGCTTGTCCCCCACCACCGCCTTGCGGGAGCCAACGAGGCGGTTGATCGCCGACGACTTGCCCACGTTCGGAATACCGACGGCCATCGCCCGGGCAGGCCGGGGCTTCCGGCCCTTGGCCGTCCACTCTGCCAGCTTGGGCGCGAACGCCTCACGAATGGCGACGATCACCTCACGGGCGCCCGTGCCTTTCACGGCGTCCAGCGGGACCGCCAGTTCCCCCCGCTGGCGGAAGTGCTCGACCCAGGCGCGGGTGGCGCCGGGGTCCGCCAGATCTGCCTTGTTGAGGATCTTGATCCGGGTCTTATGGGCGACCAGGGCCATCAATTCCGTGTTGCTGCTGGCAACCGGGCAGCGGGCGTCGACAATCTCCAGGATCACGTCCACCAGCGGCGCGTTCTCCTGAAGGACTCGCCTCGCCTTGGCCATGTGGCCGGGAAACCATTGGATCACGGGCATGGCAGAACCCCCCCCGCCCCTTTGTTCGCCGCCAGGTCGGCGGAGTTGACAAAATGGCAGACTCGCGTGAGCGGCCAGATGCGGAAGAAGGCGAGACCCTGAATGTTCTTCAGGGGCACCTCACCGAAATATCGGCTGTCTTCGCTGTTGTTGCGATTGTCGCCCAGCACCCAGACCGAATCCGGGGGCACCACCTGCTCGCCCCGCTCGTCGTCGGCAACGAGGGCGCTTGGCGCCTCCGGAAAGAGGCGGCCATTGACGTATACCTTGCCCGCCCGGATCGCAACCTTATCCCCCTGGACGGCCACCACGCGCTTGATGAAGTCGCGGTCTGGCTGACGCGGGTACTGAAACACGATGATGTCGCCCGGCCGTGGCAGGTGCACGTATGGGTAGACGAACTTGTTAACCAGCAAGCGCTCGCCGGTTTGCAGCGTCGCTGCCATGGAACTGCCCTCGACCCGGTAGACCTCCACCAGGAAGGTCCTCACGAGCAGGGCGATCACCAGTGCCACCACGACCGTTTCGACCAGTTCGCGGATCGGACCTTTGCGCTTCCCCGGGGGCGGGACTTCCGTTATTTTGGCCACTCGGCACCCCTCCTCCCGCCAGCCCGACTCGCAGCAATCGCCGCCGCCGGATAGAAAAACGGGACTGAAATAACCCCAGTCCCGCGGTTTGCATACATATGGTATGTAGAAGAGCGCTCCGCCCAACACCTATGAGAGTGCTGACCGGAGCGCTTTTCAGCGGTTACCGTGCAACCTTACGCTCACGGATACGGGCAGCCTTGCCGGTCAGCTCACGCAGGTAGTACAGCTTCGCACGGCGGACGATACCATGCCGGAGCAGTTCGATCTGAGCGAGGCGGGGGCTGTGCACCGGGAAGGTGCGCTCCACGCCGACGCCGTAAGAGATACGACGGACGGTAAACGTCTCGTTCAGGCTGGAACCCTGCCGCTTGATGACGACGCCCTCGTAAGTCTGAATACGCTCACGGGTGCCTTCAACAACCTTCACGTGCACCCGAACGGTGTCGCCGGGGCGGAAGGCGGGGATGTCGGTGCGCAGGAACTCGCTCTCAATCTGCTGAATAACGGTGGACATTGCAATTTCACCCCTCGTACGTGACGTTCATGCCGAGGCTCCTGAGCAAGGAGCGAATTCGACAGCGGACCGTCCGTTATGACACGCATTTCATTATAACCTGCGCGCTAGTGGCTGACAAGAGCGAATCAGCGCCTCCGCCGCGTTTTACGCGGGTCGGGCGGCGGTGTTTCCCCCTTCAGTTCGGCGAGCGCGACCTCATCTGCATAGGATGGCGAAAGCTTCGCCAGCAGATCCTTCCGCCGCTCGAGGGTCCGGCGCAGCGCCTCCTTGCGGCGCCACCGCTCGATCGCGCCATGGTCGCCGCCCGTGAGGACCTCGGGCACCCGCATGCCCCGAAACTCGAGCGGGCGGGTGTACTGGGGTCCTTCCAGCAAGCCGGAGGTGTGCGACTCGGACTCGGTTGACTGGATGTCGCCGAGAACGCCCGGAATCAGCCGGGTGACC
Organism: Bacillota bacterium; assembly: GCA_028287415.1. Classification (GTDB taxonomy): domain Bacteria; phylum Bacillota; class Sulfobacillia; order Symbiobacteriales; family Symbiobacteriaceae; genus RYN-353. The sequence goes on from JAQBPS010000056.1 coordinate 4,111, forward strand.
GCCTCAATCATCACCAGGGCGGGCAGTTCGCCCCCCATGAGCACATAGTCGCCGAGGGAGATCTCGTCGGTGGCCAGAAGCCGGATGCGCTCGTCAAAGCCCTCATACCGTCCGCACACGAGCACCAGATGATCCTCGGCGGACAGTTCCTCCGCGATCGGCTGAGAAAAGGGCTTGCCCTGGGGATCCATCAGGATCACGCGGGGCGGCCTGGCTCCGGCCGGCGCCATCTCCCGGCACCACTCGACCGCCCCGTACACGGGCTCCGGCTTCATCACCAGGCCGGCGCCCCCGCCATAGGGGTAATCGTCGGTGCTCTGGTGCTTGCTCATGGCGAAGTCCCGGATGTCAACCACCCGAATATCCAAAAGCCCCTGTTGCTGGGCCCGCCCCAGGATCGACTCCTGTA
>JAQBPS010000084.1 GCA_028287415.1 Bacillota bacterium
CACGGATCTGCTCCGGCATCGTCGCCGAGAAGAGCATCATCGACCGCTCACGCCCGATCTGGCTGATCACATCCTCCACATCGGGCAGGAAGCCCATGTGCAGCATCTGGTCGGCTTCATCCAGCACGAGCATTGATACCCCATGCAGGTTGACCGTGCCCCGCCGGATGTGGTCCAGCAGCCGCCCCGGCGTCGCGATCACCACATGGGTGGCGCCCTCCAGCTTTTTGATCTGGCTCTCAACATCCTGCCCGCCGTATGTCGCCAGGATATTGGCACCGATCACTGGGGCCAGCTTTTTGGCCTCGCGCGTGATCTGGATCGCCAGCTCCCGTGTGGGCGTCAGGATCAGCGCCTGCACTGCGGGCTTGTTTACATCGAGCCGTTCCAGGATCGGCAGCAGGAACGCCAGCGTCTTGCCGGTGCCTGTCTGCGCCTGTGCGATTACGTCCCGGCCCTGGAGCAGCAGCGGTATCGTCTCGGCCTGAACCGGGGTCGGCTCTTTCACGCCGCCCTTGTGCAAGGCCTCAACCAGTTCCGGCCGGATACCCAGCACGGCAAAATTTTCGGGCATGGATTGCCACCTTCTTTCTTGAATCGAAGTGGAAAGGGGGCAGAGCGCCGCTTACGGCGCAGCAACCACCCCGGACGCTAAAATCGCAGTTCCGGGGGGTTTGCAGCTTGCCCTTCCCGCCCTTCCCCGCCACGCAGTAATCCTCGTCAGCCCCATGAGGGCATGGCCCTCATGGGGCTTCTGCGCGACAAACCACCCAAAGATTTGTTTTCCCTAGTCTCTCACGAACCATAAGTTTTCTCCGCCGAAGGTCCGGAGCCCTGCATTTGGACGGCAGTTATTGGCGGATTGTGGCCCTCTTTCATATGTCCGTATAATAGAAAGTGATGAAACGGGGGGACAGCGTTGATCAGGTTCACCAAGATGGAAGGGCTCGGGAACGATTATGTCTACCTGAACAACATTGCTGAACAGGTCCCGGAGCAGCGGTTCCCGGCCCTCTCGGTGGCTGTCAGCGACCGGCACTTCGGCGTCGGCTCGGATGGGCTGATCGTCATTCTGCCGCCCACCACAGCGGCGCATGACTTCCGCTTCCGGATGTTCAACGCCGACGGCTCCGAGGGCGAGATGTGCGGTAACGGCATCCGTTGCTTCGCCCGTTACTGCTATGACCGGGGGCTGACCACCAAGACCGTCCTCAAGGTCGAGACGAAGGCCGGCACGATCATCCCGGAGTTGCAGCTGGACGGTCAGGGCCAGGTGATCGGCGTCCGCGTCGATATGGGCGAGCCGCGGCTGCAGCGCAGCCTGATCCCGATGGCGGGGCCGGACAGCGACCGGGTCGTGGACGAGCCCTTCTCGGTAGCGGGCCGTGACTACCGCGTGACCGCCGTCTCCATGGGCAACCCGCATGTGATGATCTTCGTAGCTGATGTCGATGCGGTCGACCTGGCGGCGATCGGCCCGCAGATTGAGCGGCACCCGCTCTTTCCGCAGCGGACGAACGTACACTTTGTCCAGGTGCTGGGCCCGGCGGAGCTGAAAATGCGGACCTGGGAGCGTGGCTCCGGCATTACCCTGGCCTGCGGCACGGGCGCCAGCGCAGTGCTGGTAGCGGCGCACCTGCTGGGCCATGCCGGGCGCCAGGCGCTGATCCACCTGCCCGGGGGCGACCTGACCGTCGCGTGGGATGAACAGAGCAATCATATCTATAAAACCGGTCCCGCCACGTTCGTCTGCGACGGCGTATTTCTGAAGAACTTTTAATTCATGAGGAGCGATGAAGCGAATGCCCAAGCGCGCAGAACGGATTGCTGCGGTTCCGCCTTATCTGTTTGCTGAGATCGATAAGAAGAAGGCCGCGGTCGTGGCCCGTGGCGTTGACGTGATCTCCCTTGGTATCGGCGACCCGGACCTGCCGACCCCGGCCTTTGTTGTCGATAAGATGAAGGCGGCCGTCGCCAACCCGAAGTACCACCAGTACCCCGATTATGACGGCTCCCTCGCCTTCCGCACGGCGGCGACCGACTTCTACAAGCGGCGCTTCGGCGCTGCGTTCGACCCGAAGACGGAGGCGCTCGCCCTGATCGGCTCGAAGGAGGGGCTGTCCCATCTGATCTGGGCATACATTGATCAGGGGGATATTGCCCTTGTGCCGGACCCGGCCTACCCGGTGTACAAGACGCACACGGCGCTTGCCGGCGGCGTTCCGTACATCATGCCGCTGACGAAGGCGAACGGCTTCCTGCCGGACCTGAAGGCGATCCCGGAAGATGTCGCCCGAAAGGCGAAGCTGCTCTTCATCAACTACCCGAACAACCCGACCGGCGCCGTCGCCACGCCGGAGTTTTACGCCGAGGCCGTCGCCTTCTGCCGCAAGTACGACATCCTGCTGGTCTCGGACAACGCTTACTCGGAGATGACGTACGACGGCTACACGGCCCCGTCCGTCTTCGATGTGCCCGGGGCGAAGGATGTGGCCGTGGAGTTCTGGTCGCTCTCCAAGCCGTTCAACATGACCGGCTGGCGCATCGCCTTCGTCGTCGGCAACCAGGATGCGATCGGCGCCCTGGGCGTGATCAAGACGAACACGGACTCCGGCCAATACACGGCCGTCCAGGAGGCAGCCATTGAGGCGCTGACCAGCCCGAAGGCGGACGCATTCATCAAGGAGATGAACGCGGTCTACCTGCGGCGCCGCGACATCGCCGTGGCAGGCCTGCGGGCGATCGGCCTGGATGCGCAGCCGATGAAGGGCTCGTTTTACCTGTGGGTGCCGGTACCGGCGGGCCACACGAGCACCAGCTTCGCCACCCTGCTCCTGGAGGAGGCGGGCGTGGTGGTCACCCCGGGCAGTGCCTACGGCGAGCACGGGGAAGGCTATATCCGGATCGCACTCTGCCTCAGTGAGGAGCGCTTGAAGGAAGCCGTCGGGCGGATGCAGAAGTACGTGAAGGTATAGCTGCGGCCTGCGACCTCAGGCCCGTTGCGTGTGCGGCGGGTCTGGGGTCCTTCTTTTTAATGGCCACGGATTTCACGGATTACACAGATTCGGATTAATACAATAAAAAAATATATCATTTCACCTGGTAATCGGTGTTCTGTATTTAAAATCCGTGTAATCCGTGAAATCCGTGGCAATATGAAAAGCCCGCACAGCATAACCAGGGGGGCTCAACATCACATGCCCAGGAGCATGACCGGGTTCGGCCGGGGCGACGCAACCGGGGCTGCCGGAAGAATCGTTGTCGAGATCAAGGCGGTCAACCATCGCTTTTCCGAGGTGGTCTTCCGGATGCCCCGCCAGTTCGGCGCGCTGGAGGAGCAGGCCCGTAAGCTGATCCTCGCGGCGGTCAGCCGCGGCCGGGTCGACGTGTTCGTGACCTGGGAGGCGCCCGCCCGCGCCAGAGGCGTCCAAGTTGACAAGGAACTGGCAATGGCGTATTATAGTACCCTGAACGAGCTAGGTAAAAAGATCGGGAGCAAATCGGAGCTAACGCTCGATACGCTGGCGAAATTGCCCGACGTGCTCAAGGTCGCCGAGGGCGAGATTACGCCCGCGGAGCTCTGGCCTACCTTCGAAACCGCACTGGTGCAGGCGATTGCCAGCCTGGTGGCCATGCGGGAGCGCGAGGGCCTCTCACTGGCGGCGGATCTGACTGCCAGACTGGGCCGGGTAGAGGGACTCCGCGCTGTCGTCGCGAAAGTTGCGCCCCAGGTGGCGGAGGAGTACCGCAACCGGCTCACCCGGCGCCTGGACGAACTGTTGCCCCCGGGCAACGCGGTTGATCCACAGCGCCTGGCCCAGGAGGTCGCCATCTTCGCGGACCGATCCGACATTTCAGAGGAGCTGCAGCGTCTGGGCAGCCACATTGCGCAATTCCGTGAGACGCTCGACGGGGGCGAGGCGGTGGGGCGCAAGCTGGACTTCCTCGTGCAGGAGCTCGGCCGGGAGGTCAACACGATCGGTTCCAAGGCGAACGATGCCGCCATTACCATCCAGGTCGTGGAGGCGAAGAGCGAACTTGAGAAGATTCGTGAGCAGGTCCAGAACCTCGAATAAATGCGCAGGCTATTGATTGGGGAGGACTCCCGCTGTGGATATTAAGTTGGTGAACATCGGCTTCGGCAATATCGTCTCCGCTCAGCGCATCGTCGCCATTGTCAGTCCGGAGTCGGCGCCGATCAAGCGGATCATCACCGAGGCCCGCGACAAGGGAGTTCTGATCGATGCCACCTATGGCCGGCGCACGCGTGCCGTCGTCATCACCGACTCCGACCACGTGATCCTCTCGGCGGTTCAGCCGGAGACCGTGGCACACCGGTTGTCTTCGAAGGAAGCGGCCGTATCCAACGAGGAAGAGGACGAGTAGCGATCATGCCGATCAAGGCCAAAGGCTTACTGATAGTCGTGACGGGGCCGTCTGCGGTTGGCAAGGGCACGATCTGTCGTGCATTGCTGCAGGAGGCCCCCGATATCCGTTTCTCCGTCTCCGTCACAACCCGGCCCGCCCGCCCTGGTGAAGTCCACGGCGTCGAGTACTTCTTCTGCTCGCACCGGGAGTTCGAGCAGAAGATCAAGGCGGGTGAATTGCTAGAGTGGGCCGAGGTTTATGGGAACTATTACGGTACCCCGCGGCAATATGTTGAAGAGGTGACCAATGCGGGCCAGAGCGTGATCCTCGACATCGACATGGTCGGCGCACGTGCAGTGCGGTCGCAGTACCCCGGTGCCGTCTCGGTCTTCGTGATCCCCCCGTCCATGGAGGCCCTCCGGCAGCGGATCCTGGGGCGGGGCACGGAGAGCGATGAAGCGGTGCAGCGCCGCCTTGCAGAGGCGCCGAAGTGGATTGAGGAAGGCCTCAACTATGAGTATGTGGTCGTGAATGATGACCTGACCGCGGCGGTCGGGCACCTCCGTTCGGTCGTCAATGCGGAGATGAGCCGCACGGCACGGCAGGGTGGGGCGCTGATCCGCCGTTTGCTAGAGAAAGGGGAGTTGGATTAGATGATCAAGCCCTCGCTTGACCAGTTGCTGGAGAAGGTTGACTCCAAGTACACGTTGGTGATCCTCACCGCACGTCGGGGTCGGACCCTTCAGGATGGCAGTCCCAAGCAGGTCGATTCCCGGTCCAACAAGCCGGTCACCATCGCACTGGAAGAAATCGTGGCGGGCAAGCTCTTCTTCGAGCGTGCGAAGCCGTCGACCAGGATTAACGGCGCCTAGCTTCAGAGCCCAACCGCAGGGCGCCCGAGCCCGGGCGCCCTCTTTTGGTTGGGATAAATACATTTTTATAGCCGCAGATTTCGCAGATTACGCAGA
>JAQBPS010000100.1 GCA_028287415.1 Bacillota bacterium
CCACCCGGGGTGGTGCAAAACGCACGACCCGTTCTCGATTTATCTCCGCCTGTGGCAGTGGGGAGCTGTTAATCCCCTCATTACCCACAAGCTAGAATGGTGGTTCGAGCATAATCAGCGCCTGTGACCCACCAACTTGTGTCATCCCCCCGGCTCAGTTGAAGGCAGTCCCTGCGGACGAGGCGGAGGCGGCGGCGCGGAAGGGGCCGGCGGTGGGTGACCGCCGGGGCGCGTGGTCGGCGCGGCTTGGTCGGTGTGGGTAAAGGGGAGATGGCCGATCACACGGGTGGAACTGTCAAAATAGGTCGGAAAACATGCGGCTCATGGATCGTCATCATTTTTCCACCCCGGATGGCACAGGCAGGAAAAATGATGACGTTTCTCGTGTGCTGTCCCCGGTTCGCAAACCGGATTCGTGCAGACCGCACCCCGCCCGCATTTCCCACCTTGAAAGAGGGGCTACCTACGTTGCGTCCGGAGCCGAAGCCCCCATGACGCCCATGACGTCATGGGGGCTGACGGGGAAACCCCACGCGGGGGAGAGTGTGAGAGGGGGTTATGCGCTCTGCGCCTGCGCACAAAACGCCCCGCACGCTAAAATGGCAGTGTACGGGGCGTTTTGAGCTTGCCCCCTCTCACTTAAGCCGAAGGATGTAGCGGCTCCTTCCCCTTGAATACAGCGAAGAGGAAGATCAGCGACGGGATCAGGATGGCGAAGCCGTACGGCAACGTATTGAGCAGAAAGCGCAGCGTCGGGACCGGTGCGGCGCTGTTTGCGGCCGTGACATCCGGGAAAATGATGTACGGCCACTGGGCAAACGCCCAGCCCCAGAGCAGAATCGCCACCTCGGCCATCGCAAGGATCCGCCCGAGCTTGTACCGCCTTGCCCACATCGCCCAGCCGGACCCGATCGCCAGGACGATGCCGATAGCCATCGGCACCCGCGCTTCCAGGCTGGCAAAGTGTGCCCAGAGCAGGGGGGAATGCCGCGCCACCAGGATCAGCAGGATGGCGGGCAGTATCGCCACGACAGCCCAGGCGCCCAGCGCCCGGCGGCGGAAATCCTCCTGGATCTCCCCCTGGGTCTCCACCGTCAGGTAGACGGCGGCCAGGTAAGCGCAGATTGCCAGGGTAAGGGCACCGACCAGGAGCGACAGCGGGCTGAACCAGGCGAGTGCGGTGTTGACTGTGACATAACCGTTCACGACCCGGATGCCACCGGAGGAGACGGCGCTCAGCGTGGCGCCCAGGATGAACGGCGAGATGACGCTCGCCGCACCGAAGATGGCCGCCCACCGCCGCCATCTCGGCGATGCAACCTCTTCGTGCGACCGGAAGATGAAGGCGCCGCCGCGCAGGACGATGCCGCCCAGGAGCAGGTGGAACGGGATGAACAGGGCAATGCTCAGGGCCCCGAACGCCGGCGGAAAGGCCGTGAACATGATCACGACGACGAAGATTAGCCAGACGTGATTCGCTTCCCAGATCGGGCCGATCGCGTGGGCGATCACCTCGCGCTGCTTGTCCCGCCTCGGTCCGTTCGCCAGGAGATCCCAGATGCCGCCGCCGAAGTCCGCTCCGGCGGTAAGTACATATGCGGTGAGGGCCAACAGCAGCGTGAGCCCCACCGCATGCAGCACCGGCAGGCCCAGCCAGTTATTCGCGGGGTTCATTTGCAAGATCCCTCCTATTCAGCCCGGGGCGGCGTCTGTCACGCGGCCGGGTGCTTGATCCGGTTCAGCATCCACACCAGGGCGACGCCCAGCAGCGTGTACAGGACGATGAATCCCGTCACCGAACCCCCGATCCCCTGGGCGGGCGTCACCGCCGCCGCTGTGCGCATCACGCGGTAGATGATCCAGGGCTGGCGCCCGACCTCCGTCACGATCCACCCGGCCTCCAGTGAGACAAAGCCGAGGGGCGAGCAGACGACGAGCGCCCACTGCAGCAGTCGGTTGTCCTTGGTGCCATTGCGCCGCCGGGCGGCGATCCAGTACCAGATCGCGACGAGCATGGTGATCATGCCGGCTCCGACCATCGCCTGGAAGGAGAAGTGGGTCACGTAAAGGTTAGGCCACTCGTCCCGCGGCACACGGTCAAGGCCCTGGACCTCGGCGTTCGGATTGAAGGTGGCGAGGAAGCTGAGCCCTTTCGGGATCTCGATGCCGAAGAGGACCCGCTGGTGCGCCGGGTCAGGGATGCCACCGACCAAAAGCGGCGCCCCGCGCTGTGTCCGGAACAGCGACTCCATGGAGGCGAGCTTGTTAGGCTGCCGTCTGGCGACCGAGATCGCGCTTTCGTGGCCGGTGATCGGCATCGCCACCGCAGAGATGACGCCAACCGCCATGCAGATCGCGAGGGCCCTCATGCGCAGGTCGTCCTTGCGCCCCCGGACGACTGCGCCCCACGCATAGACGCCGGCGGCGGCGAAAGCTGTGGCCGCATAGCAGGCGAGGGTGGAGTGGATCGACATGATCCACCATGCCTCGTTAGTGAACAGGGCCCTGGCTGCATTGAAAGTCTGGGGCCGGCTGATCAGATCCTGCACGCCGACCGGGGTCTGCATCCAGGCGTCGGCTGCGACGACGAGAATGCTTGATGCCGCTCCGCTCAGCGCCACCACCAGGCCGCTGAACCAGTGAGCCGGGCCGGACAGGCGTTCCCAGCCGTATAAGTATAGGCCGAGGAAGATCGCCTCCGTGAAGAATGCGTAGCCTTCGAGTGTAAACGCCGGTCCAATCGTGCCGCCCGCAAACGCCATGAAGCGGGGCCATAGCAACCCCAGTTCAAAGGAGAGTGCGGTCCCGCTCACCGCGCCAATCGCGAAGAGCAGGCCTGTCGCTTTCGCCCAGGTCTGGGCCAGCTTCTGGTACTCCGGCTTGCGAGAGCGCAGCCAGAGTGCTTCAGCGATCAGCATCAATGCAGGCATGCCGACGCCGAGCGCCGCGAAGATCATGTGGAACCCGAGCGAGTAACCCATCTGGAAACGTGCGGCACTAATATTGTTAATCATTGGCTCACCCCTGTCTGATTACCAGTATAAACATACGCCGGGGCTGGCGTCAGCCCGCTGTCTGCATTTCGACCTTGATAGAGTAGCCCAAATCGCGGCCATTTTATGCTTGAAGTCGGGGGGAGTGAGGGCGCACCCCCCACGCCTCAGGTAGACATAGTCAGCGCCGTGCGGTCATGGCCCGCACGGCGCTTCTGCTACATAGAAAAACAGAGCGAGTCACCGGAATTAATCCGGCGACTCGCTCAGATGTATGATGGCTACAAATCCTGGTCAGACGGCGGCAGCCGCATCGGCAGGAAAATCTCGAACAGCAGGCCGGCCCCATCGGCGGCGGCGACGATCTCCGGTGTGATCTGCTCGCCCTCCCGCACGATCACCGCACCGTCCGGCGACTGGAGCGAGCGCCCGGCGATCTTGCCGACGAGGTACTTGTACCAGCGGATGCTGCGGGGAGCGTCGCCTTCAGCCTGGCGGGCGGCGGCAGCCTCCTCTTCATGGCCCGGTACGGCCAGGTAGAGTGCCGTTACCAGCTCGCGCAGGGCGCTGTGCTCGCGCTGCATCTCGATGCTCAGGCGGCCGCTCTGAAGCCGCACTTCATTCATGCTGGCGGTGTGCAGCGCGACCTTCTGCTCGGCCTGGTGGTCCAGCAGGCGCGCTGCCAGTACGGCCCTCGCTGAGCGCTCTTTCGCCAGCTTTTCCCGCAGCACATCGACGGTGTGGCGGGCTGTCTTCAGGCGGACGGTCAGGGTGTCGACGGTTTGCTGAAGGGGCTCACGTTCCCGCTGTTCCAGGGTGCGGCGTAATTTGTAGACCTTGCGGCCGGTTGCCATGAGCTGCTAACCTCCCCTCCCAGATCGATTCCGCACAATGAAAGTATATACTTGTCTCCTTGTTTCGACAATCACCCCTGGATGTGAGCGGCATCATGGCGAACGGATGTTCTTAACTTTGCGCTATGTGAGCAGGAATGCGCATGCGGGCCGTCGAAGTTGACGAAAGTAGAAATCGCGGGCGCCGCGAGGAAAAAAGGCGAGAATCGGCGACTACCAGCATAGACACATGTGGTGTTCGGGGTCTTGCCGAACAGGCGGACCTCCGTTATACTGGGAGCGAATACCAAAGTTTACCAATCCGGTTACAGGTGATATTTAGGGAGGCTGCGGGAGAATGGCGTTGGAAGCCAGCAAGCAGAAGGCCATTGACATGGCACTGGCCCAGATTGAGAAGCAGTTCGGCAAGGGTGCCATCATGAAGCTGGGCGAGCAGGCCGCGCGCATGCACGTCGAAGTGATCGGCACCGGCTCCGTTGCGCTGGATATCGCGCTCGGCGTGGGCGGCTTGCCCCGCGGCCGCGTCGTTGAGATCTACGGCCCGGAGTCCTCCGGTAAGACCACGGTCGCCCTGCATGTGATCGCCGAGGCCCAGCGCCTGGGTGGCATCGCTGCTTTCGTGGACGCCGAGCACGCCCTGGACCCGGTTTATGCACGCAACCTCGGGGTCGACATTGACAACCTCCTGATCAGCCAGCCGGACACCGGCGAGCAGGCGCTGGAGATCACCGAAACCCTCGTCCGCTCCGGCGCGGTCGACGTGATCGTCATCGACTCCGTCGCCGCCCTG
>JAQBPS010000131.1 GCA_028287415.1 Bacillota bacterium
CCACCCGGACGACCCAGTTGCGTGACTTGCTCTCGTAAGGCGCCGCGCACGAACCCTGCGGCCTGTGCGCCGCGACCGATCGGGTCAGTGACGGCATGCATAGGGTCGATGTACGAACCGCAGCTGGGACACGTCGCCGAGTGCCGGGGAACTTCATTACCACAGTGCGGGCAAACCACGGAGTATCGATCCCCTTTGCTGTGTGATGAACCGGAACCGGAAGTGCAGCAGAACAGTCTAACCGCTGAAGCACACGGAGTGGGTTGAGCGGGTGCGCAAGTTGATCGGGATCCTGGGCGGGGGTGCCGGCATCGGCTTGCACGACCTCCATCGCACGGATGATGGCGGCAAGTCATGGCGGGTCGTCGCCACCACCGGCAAGCCGCCGGACTGGCATGGGAACCTGCCCGCGAGCGCCTATCTAACCGACATGTTCTTCCTGGACGGTGAGCATGGCTGGCTCGGCGACACGAAGGGCGGCATCCGCACAACCCGGGATGGGGGCGCCACATGGGACGTGTTGCGGTACCTGGCGGATAGCATCGACAGCATGCAGTTCTTCACGCCCGACCGGGGTTACATGGTGCAGACCCAGTTCTATCGGCGGGTGAGCGTCCTGGTTCGTACCATGGACGGGGGCCGGAGCTGGCAGCCGGTCTACTCGCTGGTGCCCGCCAACCCCGCCGATATCAAGGTGGTCAGCAACGACCTGTCGGTGGCAGCCGGAACGATCACCGATCCCGGGGCGATCCTGCTGCGGGCCGGCTCGGACCCTCAGTGGCGACAGGTCGGCACCTTGCCCGGGCTGAAGCCGGGAGCGACCGTGCGCGCAATCAGCTTCAGCGACCCGCAGAACGGCTGGGCGCTCATCCATGGCGGACCCCTGCTCCGCACGACTGACGGGGCGCGTACCTGGCGGGCAGTGAACCCAACGCACTACGCGTTCACCAGCATGGACTTCGTTGATCAAGTCACGGGGTATGCCTCGGAGCAGGGTGGTGGCTCCCTGCTCCGCACCCGGGACGGCGGCGCGACGTTTGAAGTGGTTCTGGGGTCCGTGACCGGCGCCCGATTCGTCAGCCGTGACCGGGGCTGGACGGTCAAGTCAGGCGAGTTAAGCGCGACGGCGGATGGCGGTGCGACATGGCAGGCGGTGACGCCGCTGCCCGCCATTGTCCGGGAATTCGACTTTCAGGCTGACGGCACGGGGCTGGCGTTGGCTGGCAACCGGGACGCGCTGTCACTCTACGCAACCCCGGACGGTGGCAAGACCTGGACATGGATCGATCTGGGCGACATCAAGCCCTCCCGCATCAAGCTGCTCGGTGCCGGCCGCGCCTGGCTTTGGGACAGCCTCCCGCACGGCTACTATTCGGAAGACGGTTTCCGGACCTGGAAGCAGATTCAGTGAAGGGTATCACGGCAGCCGTAGCGTATTAGTGGGGACAATCTACATAGAGGATCAGGTGAAGGTGTTGTTACAGCGACTCCGGTTCATCGCGCACATCGCGTATCTCATCGCCGCGTGGGTCTTAGTCGCCATGGTGGTGGCTCAGGTCTTCCTCGCCGGCTCAGCGGTCCTGGTCAACCCGGGCAACTGGAATCCCCACCGCGACATGGGCCACATGATCGGTATGCCGATCATCTTGATGTTCGTCCTGAGCATCGCCGGCTGGATGCCGCGGCGCTTCCCCTTGCTCAGCGTCGGCCTGTTCGTGCTCTACGGACTCCAGTACTTCTTTCTGCACTGGCCCTCGCCGAATCTCTACTTTATTCGGGCGTTCCACCCCGTCAATGCGCTCTCGATCTTTATGACCGCCGCCTATGTGGCGCGGGAGGCCTGGCGCTTCGTTCGCAGATAATCATGCGGCTCTCCCACGACAGGCGACCGGAAAAGCAGAGCGGCCCGGCCAACATGGCCGGGCCGCATTTTCACAAGTTTTACCGCCCGCGCCCCGAGCCGCCACGGTCGTTGCGGCGGCCCCCGGCGCCGCCTGAGCCGCCAGGGCCACCGCGGGGTCGCCCCCCGGCGCCGCCTGCGCCCCCGCCGGGACCACCGCGGGGCCGACCCGCCGCACCTCCGGGCGCCCCGCCCGGCCGACCCGGTGCCACCGGAGCCGGTGCCGACGCCCGCTTTGCAGCATTCAACTTGGCGAAATCCCGCCGCGAGACTCCCTCGGGCCGGGCCTCACGCTCCGGCCGCGCCTCGGCGTCCGCCCCCGCGGCACCCGGCCGACCCCCAATGCCGCCAGCCCGCACCGTCCGCGGGCCCCGTGCATCCTTCGCCGCCAGGGCGTTCACCCGCTCCAGCGCACCCTTGATGCCCCGTTCGATCAGCTCGAGGAACTCCCGGTCCTTCTGCGTCACGAACGTGATGGCGACGCCCGTCTGGCCCGCCCGCCCCGTCCGGCCGATCCGGTGGATGTAGCTCTCCACATCATGCGGGATGTCATAGTTGAACACATGGCTGACGCCCTCGACGTCAATGCCCCGTGCCGCCACATCGGTCGCCACGAGGAACTGAATCTTCGCCTCCCGGAAGCGGCGCATTACCTGCTCCCGCTTCTGTTGCGACAGGTCGCCATGCAGCACGTCAGCGTTGAAGCCGCGGCGCTGGAGTGCATCGACCAGGATGTCCGCCCGGATCTTCGTCCGGCAGAAGATCAGCCCCAGGTACGGGTTGTACTCGGTGAGCTTCTCGCAGAGCGTATCCTGCTTCGCCCGGTCCGTCGTCTCAACGACGATCTGCTCGATTTCGTCAAGCGTAACCCGCTTGGTCTCGATCTGCACGTCCGCGGGCTGGTGCATATAACGGCGCGCCAGCGCACGGATCTGCTCCGGCATCGTCGCCGAGAAGAGCATCATCGACCGCTCACGCCCGATCTGGCTGATCACATCCTCCACATCGGGCAGGAAGCCCATGTGCAGCATCTGGTCGGCTTCATCCAGCAC
>JAQBPS010000143.1 GCA_028287415.1 Bacillota bacterium
CACGGTGGCCGAAGGGCTGGCCGCGGATATCGACCGCGCCGTGCGGGCCGCCCGGCGCGCCTTCAACGAGGGGCCCTGGGCCCGTGGGGGCCGTGCGGCGGAGCGGGCGCGGCTGCTGCGGCGTGTCGGCGACCTGATCAACAAGCACGGCGACGAATTGGCGTATCTCGAGACGATGGACACCGGGCTGCCGATCAAGCAGGCCCGGGGCCAGGCGGCACGGGCGGCGGAGAACTTCTACTTTTTCGCGGAGATGGCGACGCGCATGACCGGCGAGTCCTTCCCCGTGGACGGCAGCTTCATCAACTATTCGGTGCTGCGGCCGGTCGGCGTCGCCGGCCTGATCACGCCGTGGAACACGCCGTTCATGCTGGAGACGTGGAAGGTGGCGCCCTGCCTCGCCGCCGGCAACACCTGCGTGCTCAAGCCGGCCGAGTGGTCCCCGCTCTCGGCCAACTTCCTCGCCCGCGTCATCCAGGAGGCTGACCTGCCGCCGGGCGTCTTCAACCTGGTCAACGGCTTTGGCGAGACGGCGGGCGCGCCGCTCGTCGCCCACCCGGATGTGAACCTCATCTCGTTCACCGGCGAGACCACGACCGGGATGGAGATCATGCGCAACGGCGCGGCCACGTTGAAACGGTACTCGATGGAGTTGGGCGGCAAGTCGCCCGCCGTCGTTTTTGCCGATGCCGACCTGGACGCGGCACTCGATAGCGTCATCTTCGGCGTATACTCCCTGAACGGGGAGCGCTGCACGGCTAACTCCCGCCTGCTGATCGAGCAGTCGGTCCACGACAGCTTCGTGGAGCGGCTCGCCGCCCGGGTAGCCAAGATCCGGGTGGGCGACCCGTTCGACGAGACTACTGAGGTCGGTCCGCTGATCCACCGGGAGCACTGGGAGCGGGTGCTGGGCTACATCGACATTGGCAAGCGGGAGGGCGCGACGGTCGCAGTCGGCGGGGTGCGGCCGGATCATCTGGCGCCCGGCAACTACGTCGCCCCGACGCTGATCACCGGCGTGCGCAACGAGATGCGGATCGCCCAGGAGGAGATCTTCGGGCCGGTCATGACGGTCATCCCCTTCCGTGATGAGGCGGGGGCGCTCGCCCTGGCGAACGACGTGAAGTATGGCCTGGCGGCTTACGTGTGGACGCGGGACCTCCAGCGGGGCCACCGGCTGGGCGCCGCACTGGACTCGGGCATGGTGTGGCTCAACTCGCACAACGTGCGGGACCTGCGCACCCCGTTCGGGGGCATGAAGCAGTCCGGCATCGGTCGGGAGGGCGGGCATTACAGCTTTGAGTTCTACTGTGAGCAGAAGACTGTGCATGTGGCCCTGGGCTCGATTCCTGTGCCCAAGTTCGGGAGTTGAGAGAAGGCATTTTTATAGCCGCAGATTTCGCAGATTGCGCAGATTTAATACAAAATAATTACATATTTACCTGGTAAAATAATATTGATGTCCGAATCTGCGAAATCTGCGAAATCTGCGGCAAAAAAATGTCCCGAAATACAAGGAGGGCTCGCACATGGGTGCACGCACCGGCCAGCAATACCTGGATGCGATCAACCGCCAGCGGCGGGAGGTCTACTACAACGGCGAAAAGATCACCACCGGGGTAGCGGACCACCCCGCCTTCCGCGGCGTGACCCGCAGCCTCGCCGCCCTGTATGACATGCAGCACGACCCGGCCCTGCGCGACGAAATGACCTACGAGTCGCCCACCACCGGGGACCGGGTCGGCCTCTCCTTCCTCATCCCCCGCAGCCAGAGGGACCTCACCCGGCGCCACACGATGATCAAGCGCTGGCACGACGCCACCGCCGGCATGCTGGGCCGCTCCGCCGACTACCTGAACGCAGCGCTGCTCGCGCTCGCCGCCGGCGGCGACTTCCTCAGCCAGGAGGACGCCCGGTTCGGCGAGAACGCCCGTAAGTACTACGAGTACGTTCGCGAGCACGACCTGCTCCTGACCCACACGCTCATCACGCCCCAGGCGAACCGGGCCGCCGGCCCCGCCGCCCAGTCCGACCCCTACCTGGCCGCAGCGATCGTCAGACGGACGGATGCCGGGCTGATCATCCGCGGCTGCCGCCTGCTGGCGACGCTCGGGCCGATCAGCGACGAGATCATGGTCTTCCCGTCGACCGTACTCAAGGCGACACCGGAGGATGAGCCCTACGCCTATGCCTTCGCCATCCCCTGCGACACGCCGGGACTGAAGTTTATCTGCCGGGAGTCCTTCGATTATGGCCGGTCGCACTTTGACCATCCTTTAGGGTCGCGCTTCGACGAGATGGATGCGATCGTCGTCTTCGAGGATGTGCTGGTGCCCTGGGACCGGGTCTTCATGGTCGGGCGCCCCGAACTGTGCAACCAGATCTACGAAGCGACCGGCGCCGTCGTCCACATGGCGCATCAGGTCGTCATCAAGAACGTCGCGAAGACGGAGTTTCTGCTCGGCGTGATCCTGACGATCATCGAGTCGATCGGCATCGAACAGTTCCAACATGTCCAGGAGAAGGCGGCCGAGGCGATCATGGCCCTGGAGCAGATGCGCGCCTTCCTCCGGGCGGCTGAGGCCGATGCGACTTTGGACAGGTGGGACGTGATGACCCCCGCCTGGTGGCCGCTCAACGCCGCCCGCAACTACTACCCGCGCACCTACCCGAAGCTGGTCGAGCTGCTCCACCTGCTCTCGGCCAGCGGCCTGATGGCGATTCCGACCGAGGCGGACCTCGCCAGTCCCGACGAGCGGCCGCTGCTCGACCGGTTCATGCAGGCCCGCTCGGCCGATGCGCACGACCGGATCCGACTCTTCCGCCTGGCGTGGGATATCTCCGCCAGCGCCTTCGGGCAGCGGCAGGTGCTCTATGAGCGCTTCTTCTTCGGCGACCCGGTGCGGATGGCCGGTGCCATGTACCACGCCTACGACAAGCAGCCGTACATCGACCGGGTGAAGCGGTTCCTGGAGGACCACGCGGGTCGGGTGGAGGTGCAGGGATGAACGGGGTGAATGTGATCCGGGCGGCGCATCTGGAGCTGCGGGTGACCGACCTGGCGCGCTCGAAGGCCTGGTACGTGGACTTGCTCGGGCTGAACGTGACGGCCGAGGAGCCGGGTGCGCTCTACCTGCGGGGCATCGAGGAGCGGTGCCACCACAGCCTTGTGCTGCGGGCTGCCGAGCGGGCGAGTGTGAGCCACATCAGCTTCCGGGCTGCTGGCGTCGATGATGTGGAGCGGTTGGCGCGGCACTGCGAGGCGGCCGGATTGAAGCACCGGTTGGTGGAACCCGGCGAGGAGCTCGGCCAGGGCCAGGCCCTGCGCATGCAGGACCCGCTGGGCATGCCCGTGGAGTTTTACGCGCAGATGGACTGGGTGCCGTCGCTCATGCAGCAGTTCCATCTGCACCGGGGGCCGGGGCTCCAAAGACTCGACCACCTCAACTGCGGGCTGCCGGATGTGCAGCAGGGCTTCGACTGGTACACGCAGCAGTTCGGCTTCCGCTGCTCGGAGTACACGGACTCCGACGAGGGCGCCGACTCGAAGCTGTGGGCGGCGTGGCTGTTCCGCAAGCCGAACGTGCACGACCTCGCACTGATGAACGCCCGCGGGCCGCGGCTCCACCACTTCGCCTACTGGGTGGAGAATGCGCTGTCGCTGATCCGCGCCTGCGACATCCTGGCATCTGCCGGGTATGGCGGTTCGATCGAGCGGGGGCCGGGGCGGCACGGGCTGTCGAATGCCATGTTCCTGTACCTGCGGGATCCCGACGGGCACCGGATCGAGCTGTACACCGGCGACTACCTGACGGCGGACCCGGACCTGCCGCCGATCCGGTGGTCGGTGAACGACAAGCGGCGCCAGACCTTCTGGGGCCATGCGGCGCCCGCCTGCTGGTTCGAGGAGCTGTCGACCTTTGATGATGTGGTGACGGGTGAGCCGGTGGCGGTGTCGGAGCCCTTGCTTCAGCAGCGACCGCAGACGGCGACCTATTAGAACGGGCATTTGCCCGCGTCCCCAAGGCAGGAACCGCGCCGCGACATGGGAAAGACTAAAGGATAACGAAGGGAGGTAATCCGCGATGCGGATTGGGATCATCTCGGACATCCACGGCAACTATGCCGCGCTGGAGGCGGTGCTCCGCGACCTTGACCGGGCCAAGCCCGATCGCGTCATCAACCTGGGCGACCAAATCTTCAAGGGCCCGCAGC
>JAQBPS010000151.1 GCA_028287415.1 Bacillota bacterium
CAAAATAATGTCCGGAATAACCTGCCTAGTTGGTGTGGGAGTACGGGCGGGAGTTTTTCTATTTTTATCGCGGATTTTACGGATTGAACGGAACCTGCATGGATTTTTCTTTGGGGGATGCTCTATAAGGTCGGGACCCAGGTGTTAAAAATATATATTTAAACACCCAGTCCCGACCTCAAGATGCACACCAAAACGAAAATCCGTGCAAACTCCGTGTGCATCCGTTTCGCCGGTGGGAGCAGCGCGGGGCGCGGGCGTAATATTGCCGCAGATTTCGCTGATTACGCGGATTCGGACATAAAAAATATATTTTTCCGGATCTGCGTAATCTGCGAAATCTGCGGCTAAAAAAATGTCCGGAAAAACTAGAGTGCCGGAGGCACCCGGTGCTTGGTCGCCTGTTCAAAGGCGTAGGCGAGGCGGATCAGCACCGGCTCACTCCAGGCCAGGCCAGTGAAGGTGACGCCCATGGGCTTGCCGTCCGTGGTGTAGCCGGCGGGCACGTTGATGCTCGGGTAGCCGGCCCGGGCCGGGAGCCAGCAGCCCGAGGAGCCGGGGAAAAGCAGGGCGTCCAGCTTATGTGCAGCCACGACGCTGTCGATGCCCTCCTGCCGTGAGAGGCGGATGTCCTTCAGCCGGTCGAGCAGATACGCCGGCTCGGTCAGGGTGCCGCTGGTGCTATCGGCCTCGGCGAGCAGGGTCTGACCGTGGCGCAGGCACGTTTCGGGGTTGCGGTTGTTGAACGCGATGATCTCGCTGATGCTGCGGACGGGCGCCCCGGGCCCGAGCGTGGCCAGGTAGGCGTTCAGCGCCGTCTTGAACTCATAGACGAGCACGTTCGACTGCCAGTAGCCATCGGCCCAGCCGGGGATCGCCACCTGGTCGATGATCTCGGCGCCGGACTCCTGCATGGCCGCCACCGCGGCGGCGAAGAGCTGCTTCTCGTCCTCACTGACCTTGTCCCAGAACTCGCCGGCTGGCACGCCAATACGGGCGCCGCGCAGGCCGTCACGGTCGAGGAACTGGGTGTAGTCCTTGTAGGCCCGGCCGACACTTGCCGCCGTGGCAGGGTCATCCTGGTCAACGCCGACAAGGGCGCCAAGCAGGGTGGCGGCATCTGCAACGGTCCGGGTCATCGGGCCGGCGGTGTCCTGGCTGAAGGCGATCGGGATGATGCCGGTCCGGCTGACCAGGCCGACGGTCGGCTTGATGCCGACGATCGAGTTGTTGTTGGCCGGGCTGAGGATGGAGCCGGACGTCTCCGTGCCGACCGCGACGGCTGTCAGGTTGGCCGCGGGTGCGACGCCGGACCCGGCGCTGGAGCCGCTGGGGGTCAGGGTGTGCAGGTAGGGGTTGATCACCTGGCCGCCCCGGGAGCTGTAGCCTGAGGGCATCTCTTTGGTCATGAAGTTGGCGAACTCGGTCATGTTCGCCTTGCCCAGGATCACCGCGCCGGCAGCGCGCAGCTGGCTGACGATAAAGGCATCCCGCGGCGCCACGGAGGTGGCGAGGGCTAGCGAGCCGGCCGAGGTGTGCAGCTTGTCGTGGGTATCGATGTTGTCCTTGATCAGAACGGGGATGCCGTGCAGCGGACCGCGGGGGCCGGCGGTCTGCCGCTCCCGGTCGAGGGCCCGGGCGATGAAGAGGGCGTCCGGGTTGACCTCAAGGATGGCGTTCAGCTTGGGCCCCTGCTTGTCATAGGTGGCGATGCGCTCGAGGTAGATTTCAACCAGCGCCTCGGATGTAATCACGCCGGCAGCCATGGCCCGGGCGAGGTCTTGGATGGTCGCCTCTTCGACCTTGAACGGGGCGGTGGATGTCTCGAGCATAGTTATAGCCTCCTAGGGTGTAGATCATAGAAACGGGCATTTTTATAGCCACGGATTTCACGGATTTCACGGATTCGGAGATACAAAACGATCAAATCCAAAATAAATATTTATTTGGCCGGTAATCTGTGTTTGCATTTGAAATCTGTGTAATCAGTGAAATCCGTGGCCATATTAGAGACCCAACATCAAAGACCCAGCATCCGTTTCCAGGCAGGCTCAACGCCCGCCTTCCCCTCCTCGATGCGCTCCAGGGCCATCCGCACCTGAAGTGCGACCTCGAACTCCGGGTCGTCCAGCGCCGCCCGCAGTGCGGGCACCGCGGAGGCTTCCCCCGCCTCGTAGAGGAAGCGGGCCGCCCGCCAGCGGACGAGCTTGCTCGGGTCCGTCAGCGCTGCCGCCATCGGGGTGGTAGCGGCCGGGTCGCCGATGTCCGACAGGCAGTCGCCCGCGGCCCGGCGCACGGCGGCCGAGTCATCCTTCAGCGCCCGGAACAGGTGCGGCAGCACCGCCGGGCCGCCGATATCACCGAGGTAGACGGCTGCCAGACGGCGCACGGACGGATTGCTATCGTCCAGCGCCTGAATGACCACATCAAGCGCCTCAGGCACCGGCTCCAACTGGTCGAGCGCCGCAAAGCGCACCCGCCAGTCCGGCGCACCCAGCCGCTCGGCGACCACGCTCGGCGGCAGCGGCTCGGCCGGGGGCGCTTCCTCACCCGGCCCCCCCTGCGCCAGCGCCGCTGCAAGCAGCTTCTCCAGCCGCACCTCGTCATAGACAGCAGCGACCTCCGCCGCCACTTCCTCGCCGATCGCCGCGACGTCACCGTAGCGCACGCCCCGAGCTACCCACTTGCGCTCCTTCAGCAGATCCCCGGTCATTGCCACCTGCTTGGCCGCGATGCCGAACCGGTCCGGCAGGGCGACCCGTACTTCCTGGGTGCCGGTGATCAGCTTGAGCTGCATCGGAATGCCGCGCAGCATCTGGGCGAAGACGCTCACCTTGCCCGGCGGTTCGGCCACGACGCTCTCCTCATCGCCTTCAGCGCTCTCCAGGGCTTCGCGGGCGCCGGCAAGCACCCGCTGCCAGTCAGCCTTCGGCAGCCGCTCCAGCGCGAGAAAGTCCGCCACCTGGTAAACGCTCTTTACCCCATCGATCGCGAGCAGCCGCTGGATATAGGCCGGCGCTGCCGTGGCGGTCTCCCGGCTGAACGACAGGGTGATGCCGTCGGGCAGGGCCGTGCTCATATTCAGCTTCATGCTGTTGGGGTTAGGTGTGGGCTCGATCGACACAATCTGCATCCGGATCTCCCTCCCGTCACCGTTACGCACCCAGCTCCCGCCCCAACTGGGCCAGGAACTGTTCAAGGAACTCCACCCGCTCCGCCGCCAGCTTGCGTGCCGTCGTGGTGTGCAGGGTCTCCGGGATCTTCAGCAGCTTGCGATAGAAGTGGTCCAGGGTCCACTCCTTGTCCTGCGGCGTCCGCTCCCGGCAGAACGGATCCGCCGGGTTGTAAAACGGCCGGCGCATCTCCGCGCCCGTGGAGAAGCAGCGGGCGATGCCGATCGCACCGATCGCGTCCAGCCGGTCAGCGTCCTGCATCACCTTCGCCGCCAAGCTTTCCGGGTAGATGCCGCGTGAGAAGCTGTGGACGCGAATCGCATAGCAAACCGCGTCGCTGCGTTCCGCTTCCCATCCCTCCGCCCTGAGGACTTCGGCAGCGCGGTCAGCACATACCTCCCCCGATAGATGCGATTCGGGATGATCCTTCGGATAATTGAACAGCTCATGCAGCAGGGCAGCCGCCACGGCCACCTCACCGTCCGCGCCCTCAGCGGCGGCGATGCGGCGGGCGTTTTCTGCCACCCGCAGCACGTGCAGGAAATCGTGACCGGGCTCCGCATCTGCGCACCGCTCTTCAGCGATGGCACGCAGGCGGTCCAGGCGCTGACTGTCGCTCAAACCGGCATCCTCCTCTTCAGGAAAAGCGCTCCTCCTGAAAACATAACATGCCCGGCGTGAAGCGCCAACCACCCAGCCACGGCATCCGAAGATTCGGTGATCCGGGAGGAAAGCGGTCGGTGTGTCGGGAATCATAACGATCAGGTAAACATGGCCGCCAGGCTAGCGGCGGAAGGGCTGGTGATTCCGGTGATTCGACTCCTCCTCTGCCGCCATGGCGAGTCCGAAGCCGACCTGGAGCCGCGGCGCATCGAAGGCAACGCCGACTTCCCCCTCACGCCGCTGGGCGATCGCCAGGCTGACGCCCTGGCCCGCTGGGTAGCCGCCCACTATGCACCGGACCGCCTGATCGCCAGCCCGCTCCGGCGGGCACAGCAGACAGCCCGCAAACTAGCCGATGCGACCGGCCTCTCCCTGGAGACAGATGCCCGCCTGGCCGAACAAAGCCACGGCGTACTTGCGGGCCTGACCCAGGGGGAAGCGGATCGGCGATACCCGGTCGAGCACCCGGTCGGCGTGCACCACCGGCCGCCGGACGGCGAATCCTACCTCGAGCATTTCAGCCGGGTAGCGGACTTCTACTTCGAGACCTACTACGCCTCGCACCTGGCGGGCAAAACGCTGCTTGTCGTCGCGCACGGCGGCACGATCAACTGCCTGCTCGATGCCGCCCTCGGCCTGCCGCCCCTGGCAGCGGTAGACTTCATGTGCGCGGACACCTGCCTGCATGAACTGCACATTACCCCGGGCGGGCGGGTGCGGGTGATGCGCCTGAACGAGACGGCTCACCTGGCAGGCCTCACATGAAACAGACTATCATTCACTTTGGCAACCGCACCGAGCGCCATCTGGTCAGCGGCAGCACCTTCCCGATCGACCGCCGCCTGGAGCGCCGGGGGCCGAATATCTACCTGGAACGGAACTTCATCCGGCACCCGGAAATCGCAGGGTGCCGCTCGATTCTCCTGCCGCGGCAGCACCTGTGGGTCATGTTCTTCGAGGGCCACGTCCAGCCGCACCCGCTCAGGTGCTACATGCACATGGCGCGGATTTTGGACCGGGGTGCTACGGTCACTGTCGAGGATCTCTATCTGGATGTCGTCATCACCCGCGACGGCCAATGGCACTTGCTCGATGTCGACGAGTTCCGCGCCGCTGTTGCGGTCGCCGAACTGAACCCGGAACAGATGGAGGCGGCCCTGCTCGGGCTGGAGAACGCCTGCCAGCTTGTGCAGCGCTCCGGCGGCGACGTTGAGGGCTACCTGCTCCGCACACTCGCTGTCGAGGGTGCGTGAAGCTGGCATAACAAACTCGGCGGGCCATGGCGGCCCGCCGAGTTTGTGTCAGTGGTCCACGACCGGAGTGTCGTAGTCGGTCTCCACCTCTTGCAGGGAGCACCCGCAGACGGGACAGAGCACATCCATCTCGGCCTCGTCGTCGACCTCCTCGCCGCCGGCCCCTGCCGACAGCGTCTCGCCGCAGGTCGGGCAGCGGAGCACCGCAACGCCGTCGTCATCTTCGGTCAGCGCGTCCTCGGAGATGAAGAGAATCTCTTCGCCCTCGTCATCGTCCCCGCCTGCCACCTGGAACTCGACGTCGCCGTCCTCGTCCTCCACCTCGCCGTAGACCGACTCCTCCAGGGCGCCCAGGTCGAAGTCGAGATCCTCGACGTACTCGGCAAGTTCGCCCTGGGCCTCGGAGACATCAATCAGCTGCTCGGCGATGTCTGCCACCACGTCAAGCATGGTGGTCAGGACGCGCCCCTCGTTGCTGGTGGTATCCAGGTCGAGCCCTTCCGCCAATCCGTGCAGATAGGCCACCTTAGCGCGAATGTCGTTCACGGCAATTCCCCCGCTTCCATAGGGTTCACGGGATAGTCTGCCGGTTGGCACCGCCTCATATGCGCGTTTACTCAGCAGCGGGAACGAAGACGCGTGCGGTACTTCAGCTTCGCAGGCGACGGCTTGCGGTACCTTTGCAGCGGGCGGCATGCCAGCGGCGGCACGCAGAACGCCATGTGCGAATGTCTGCGCAAGGCCGGTGCCGGTGCTTGGTTAAGCAAGGTCAACTTTTGACTGCCTTGTTTGCTGCAGACCAGGCAAAAGTTGATCGAACTTAAGATCGGCAAGTG
>JAQBPS010000190.1 GCA_028287415.1 Bacillota bacterium
AAGGAACGAGCCCCATGCCGCTCAGCACCCCGTCCCTGGCGGCCGCGCTCGCCCGCAACGCCAGGGTGCATCAGAACTTGAGCGCCGCACAGCTGGCCGAACTGGCCGTTACCCGGGGTGAGGCCACCCTGACAGCCCAGGGCGCCCTGACCGCCCGGACCGGCAAGTACACCGGCCGCTCCCCGCGGGATAAGTTTGTCGTGGCTGACCCCAGCGTCGAACGTCACATCGACTGGGGACCGGTCAACCAGCCGATGGCCCCCGATCTCTTTGACCGCCTGTACCACCGGGTGCTCGAGCACCTTGATGCCAAAGAGCTGTTTGTGTTTGACGGCTATGCCGGGGCTGACCCTGACTACCGCCTGCCCATTCGGGTGGTGACTGAGTTTGCGTGGCATAACCTGTTTGTCCGCCAGCTGTTCATCCGGCCGGAACCGGCCGACCGGCACAGCCATCAGCCCGCGTGGACAGTGCTGTGCCTGCCCTCGTTTCAGGCCGACCCCGTGCGGGACGGCACGAACTCAGAGGCGTTCGTCATCCTGAACCTCACCCGGCAGCTTGTCCTGATCGGCGGCACCCACTACGCCGGCGAGATGAAGAAATCCGTGTTCACGGTGATGAACTACCTCCTGCCGTTCCGTGATGTCGTCCCGATGCACTGCGCAGCGAATGTCGGCGAGCATGGCGACGTGGCCCTGTTCTTCGGCCTCTCCGGGACCGGCAAGACGACCCTCTCCGCCGATCCCGGGCGCCGCCTGATCGGCGACGATGAGCATGGCTGGAGCAGCACGGGCGTCTTCAATTTCGAAGGCGGCTGCTACGCCAAATGCATCGACCTTGCGGCAGAGCAGGAGCCGCAGATCTACGGCGCCGTTCGGTTCGGCACCGTACTGGAGAACGTTGTCGTGGACCCGGCCACCCGAGAGCCTGACTATGGCAGCAGCGCCCTCACCGAGAACACGCGCGCCGCCTACCCGATGGAATACATCCCGAACGCGGTCATCCCCGGCAGGGCCGGCCACCCCCGCGTGGTGATCTTTCTGACCGCCGATGCATCCGGCGTACTGCCGCCCATCGCCAGGCTCACCCGCGAACAAGCGATGTACCACTTCATGTCAGGCTACACCAGCAAACTGGCGGGCACCGAGCGCGGCGTGACGGCCCCTGAGGCCACCTTCTCCCCCTGCTTCGGCGGTCCGTTCCTGCCACTGCCTGCTGCTACCTACGCCGAGATGCTCGGCCGGCGGATCGCAGAGCATGATGTGCGGGTCTACCTGGTCAACACCGGCTGGTGGGGCGGCCCGTATGGCACAGGCCAGCGAGTGAGCCTCACGCACACGCGTGCGATGGTCGCGGCCGCACTGAGCGGTGAACTGGAGCAGCGTGCATTTGTACCCGATCCGGTGTTCCGTGTGATGGTGCCGCTCGACTGCCCGGACGTGCCGGCACAGCTGCTCCAGCCCCGCCTCACCTGGGCCGATACCGGCGCGTACGACCAGCAGGCGCGGACGCTCGCCCAGCTGTTCGCACAGAACTTCAAGCGCTTCCCGCACGTGCCGGAGGCGATCGCGACAGCGGGCCCTCGCGTGTAGCGCCATAGCGAAAAGCCCCGGGGTCATCCCGGGGCTTTTCGCTATGGCTGTGTTCCCAACCCGACCGAGCAGCCATTTGCATCTACAAGTATAACAATGGGGAACCGTGTGACTAAGTGAAACGTCATATGGGCAGGTGCCGCATGCTACGCGACCAAACAGGGGGATTCCATACGTGTACATGCTCGTGGCTATTGGCTTGTTGATCTTATCCCTGGCGCTTCTGGGCGCGTCCGTCCGACTGGCAACGCACCGCCGGTGGGTGACTGCTACGGCAGCCGGAGTCCTACTGCTGATTGTCATCGGTACAGTCGCGTTCGGTTGGCTCAGTTTTGGCTATCCCGCTACGTTCTTGCCCATCCAGGCATTCGTAACGCCAGACCGTCAGTACGCACTAGGCGGAACCATGATCCCGTTGCCACCACACACCGTCAAAACGGGGGGCTGTACGGACACCGGGCGATGGTTCTATAGCCATTCAGCTTTGGCAGACGTAGCCGAGTTCTATCTCACCGCCGGAGCGACGGTCGCGCTTGCAGGCCAATCGGACAAAGCCAGCATCACGTACAAGGACCTTCTGTTCCAGGCAACTGCCATTTCGAAAAACGAGACGCAGCTAGGCATTGGATGCAGTCTGTTCCGGTGATCGCTGCGTGACCTATATTCACCGGGCAGCCAGCATACGCTGGCTGCGTTTTCATGCTAGAGCGCGCTGACCCAGCGCTGCCCCTCGCCCAGGCTGCGGCTGCGACCCATCGCTGCCAGCACATCAGCCCGCCCGTAGCGGTCCCGGAAGAATGACCAGTAGAGCGCTTCCTCGGCGCAGGCGCAGGCGCCGTCCTCGCCGTCCCGCCCGAGCCCGTTCGCATACTGCTCCAGCAACGGCCCGACGCCGGTCCCGCTGGCGAACTTCTCCTTGTTCCGCCAGACGATGGTCGACGGCAGATACCGCTCGGCCACCTTGCGGAGGACCCACTTGCCCTCGCCGTTGCGGCGCTTCAGGGCCGGGTCGATCCGGAAGGCCAGCGCCACGATGGCCTGATCCAGGAATGGCACCCGCCCCTCCAGCCCGTGCGCCATGGTCATACGGTCCACCCGCTGGAGGTTCGAATTGTGCAGGGAGCGCGTCGTCAGGTGAAGCTCCTGGGAAAGTGCGGCCGGCTCCGGCTCGAACTCCGACAAGTAGTGGTAGCCGGCAAAGAGCTCATCCGCACCCTCGCCTGACAGGACCACCTTGACGTAGCGGGCGGCCAGCTCCGAGACGAAGTACGTCGGAATGGCGCTGCGCACAAGCGCCGGGTCGCATGACTCCAGGGCGGTCACCACCCCCGGCAGGACATCCAGCACCTCGCGGGGCGCCAGCACCCGCTCGTGATGAATGGTGCCCAGGTCGGCCGCGACCCGCCGGGCGTTCAGCAAGTCGGCGGAACCCTTCACCCCCACAGAGAAGGAGTGCAAGGCTCCGGATACCTGCTTGCGCATGATGGCGGCGATCAGGCTGGAGTCAAGTCCGCCGCTGAGGAAGACGCCCACGGGTACGTCCGCCATCAGCCGCTTGTTGACCGCCTGCTCCAGGGCGGCATCCAACAATGCGACCGCTTCGTCCGGATCGGTCATGGTGGCTGCCGGCGCCGGCACCTTGTAGAACTGCACCGGCTGCTGTCCGGCGAACATGTAATGGCCCGGCGGCAACTCCCGCACCTCAGCCACCTGCTCGACAAGGGCACCGATCTCAGAGCTGAAGCGGAAGTTGTCGTTCGCATCGCAACCGTAGTAAAGCGGCTTGATCCCCAGCGGGTCACGGGCCAGGAACAGCCTGCCGTCCTGCCCCCACAGGGCGATGGCGAACATGCCGTCCAGCCTGCGGACACACTCCGGCCCCTCCTCCTCAAACAGGTGGAGGACGGCCTCAGAGTCACTGGAGGTGCGGAAGTGATGGCGCCCCTCCAGTTCCCGCCGCAGGGCCTCGTGGTTGTAAATCTCCCCGTTTACCGCCAGCCACAGGGTCTGGTCCTCATTGGCAAGGGGCTGGTCGCCCCCCGCCAAATCAACGATGGCGAGGCGGTCGTGACCCAACGTGAAATGCCCCTCCGGTGAAACCCAGATACCGCGGCCGTCCGGCCCCCTGTGGCGTTGTTCGTCCAACATGCGGGTAATGACGGCCCGATCGGCCACCCGCCCCAGGATTCCGGCGATCCCGCACATGTTAAGCTGCGCCTCCCTTCACGAGCAGGCCAGCCTGCCGCTCCGCCTCGGTGAGGACCAGGCCCGTCTGCCGGTCAAATGCCCGGCAGGCACCGTCGTCGAACCGGACGGCGACCTGGCCCAGACCTTCCTTGTTGCCCATCAGATGCGGCGCATCCATGAGACCTACGTGCACAGCCCGTGCCAGGGTGGTCGCATGCGTCAGCGGGTCCGTGACGCCGGCCGGCGCCAGACTCTGGATCGTCGCGAGCAGCAGCTTGGCCTCCCGCACCAGCTCCTCCTTGCGGGCCTGGACCCGCACGTCCTCCGCCATGTTCGGCAGCCCCTGCAGCGCTAGTGCAATGGCGCCCCGCACCACATGGCAACCGTCGATGATGTCCTGGGCGGTCGCTGCGTGATGGTACTCCGAGTGGCCGACAATGTGGATGATGTCGGGCTTCACCGCCATCTGCAGGAAGGTCGTGGCCGCCAGGTGGCCCTTGGCCTTGTCGAAGCCGGCGGGCATTGAGGTGAGCCCCGCCCGGCACTCACGCCACACGTGGAAGTTCTCATCCACCAGCGATTCCACCAGCTCCAGCTTGGCGAGCATCTTCGCCAGGTCCATCGCCGGGGACATCAGCGGCGGATTGTTCCACATCATCTGCTGGACATAGTCCCTGATGCCGGCTCGCTTCGCATTATAGGCGGCGATATAGGCCGCTGCCACCGAGACCGTGTCCGGCGCATCCCGCAGGGACCAGTGGTGGCTCTCGTTCGACTCCAGTGGAATTCCCCGCTCGCCGTGCCAGCGCATCACCTGCTGCACCTCGGGGATCGACTCCACCAGGGGCCGCTGAGAGCGGCCGTCCAGCAGGCTGTACCAGAAGAGCGGCACAGCGCACCAGGCGTTATCGATGGTCTCGTGCAGCATCGCTGCCCACTTCAGCTGATCCCGGGTGCCGCTATAGCAGCGCATGATCGGGTGATTGCCGGTCCGGGCGGCGGCCCGCAAGGCCTCCAGGTCCGCCCGGGTCCGCACCGGGACGCCGCCGGCGCCGTGCTCCCGCGCGTCCATTTCGTCCGGGCGGAAGAAGTGCTCCTGGGCGTTCTGGTCGGTGCCGAGGCTGACCACGTCCAGCACGCCGGCCTCGGCGATCTGCCGTACGCCCTCGAACGTGGCCGCCACCGTGGGCTGGCCATAGTGATGGCGCAGGAGTGGGAAAGGGCGCTTCCACCGGATGCGCTCGCCCAGTGTCTGCGGCGGCACGCCACCCTCAGCTTTGGTACGGACACCTTTGAGGAAGTCGACCAGGTCCTGAAACTCAGCGCTGCCGCCGAAGACCGCCTCAAAGAAGTTCAGTTCCCGGGCGTACTCCGCCACCGGGTCCGTGGCGCCGAGGAGCCAGCGGCGGCGCTCCGCCTCACCGGACTCCGTGGCCACCTGCTTCAGGTGCGTCAGCACCGCCCGCCCGGACTCGGGCGTCAGCCGATAGCCCACCGCCACGATCTCGGGGTTCCACTCCCGGGCGACGGCGATCACCTCCGCTACCGGGACCGCTGGGCCCAGGCAGCGGATCTCATAGCCGAGTTGTTCAGCAAGGTGAAGGAACCGGACCACCCCGCCCACATGCACACAATCGCCAATGGCGGCGCCCAAAATCCGTCGTGTGGCCATGCTACAACCTCCTGTTCGTGTCTAAACGAGATCGATTACATCGCCCTCGAGGGCGTAACGGCTGATCTGGCCCGGGCTCCAGCCCACCATGCCCAGCCGCTTCAAGTTGCGTCCGCTGCTCCGGAAGTCACGACCGCAGAGGGCCGCCGCCAGGGTGACCAACGTATCCATGACCGGGGTCGGCGCCCTACAGGCCCGGCCCAGTTCGGAGATGGGGACCAGGCCCGTGGGCACATCTTCCCAGACATACCGGTGGTCCAGTGTGGCAGGGGCTCCGACGGCAGCGTATGCTGGCGTTGCCTGAATCGCCTCATACAGGCTGGGTCGATCCACGCCATACGCCTCCGCCTGCCACTCCCGGGCAGGCAGGGCACCCACGCCCAGCGCCCGGGCCACGGCCACCCGCTCAGCGTCCATCTGCTCCAGCATGCCTGCGACCGACTGGGAAATGCCGTCCAGGTAGTGGCGGAAGCTCCCGCCGGTCGTCTCAATGCGAGCGGCGTTGAGCAGCGCCACGGCCGGGTGGAAAATGGCGCCGATATTGTCCATGGATGTCTTCCAGACCTGGCGGGCAGGCCGCACCTGGGGCAGGGCCGGGCGAACCGCCGCCAGCAGCTCGGCCGTGCGCCGTGCCGGGAGGGCAGCAGCCATCAGCTGTCGCTTGATCCCGTGGATATGGGCCGTGCAAGGGCCCGTGCTGCGGCTGGCGAACGGGAAGGTCTGGGTCTCGCCGATCAGTACATCAGCCTGGCAGCCACACCGGCGCAGAGTCTGGCGAAACTCAATTGCACCAGCCGTGCGACCGGGCAGCAGCAGGACCACCTGGCCGGCGGTGAGATACGGGGCACACCGCTCGGCCAGCTCGCCGTGGGCCGAGGCGGGCACGGTGACCAGGATGACATCAGC
Organism: Bacillota bacterium; assembly: GCA_028287415.1. Lineage (GTDB taxonomy): Bacteria > Bacillota > Sulfobacillia > Symbiobacteriales > Symbiobacteriaceae > RYN-353. The sequence continues at coordinate 6,358 of JAQBPS010000190.1, forward strand.
GCCTACGATCGCATCTCCCAGCTGCGCGAAGGTCTGGACGGGGCCGAACCCGCGCTCGACACCCTCCAGAAAAACGCCACCCATTGTGGCAACACCCGCCAGCGATTCGGCCCTGCGAGCCCAGAGTCGCACTGGAAAACCCGCCAGGCCCAGATACCCGGCGAGGGCAAGGCCCCCATGACCCGCACCCAGCACAGAGAATGTCGACGTAGCCATACTAGGGCTCCTCCTCCCAACTGTGGATTCAGCTTCAGCGAGAGAAAGATGGCGCCGGGCAGGGACCGCTGTTGCCCCTGTCGACGTCCGCCTGGTGCAATGGCAAAGCCCGGGGCGGGTACCCCGGGCAAAAACTGCCGTAGGTCCCCACCACCTTGACCACGCTTACGAGGTTAGCTGTCGGGCTCGGGACGTCAAAGCGTGCCCCGTCCCATCTTCCGTGCCGGCGGCTGCGCCGCGGCCCCTGGATGGGATTCGCCCCAGAAAATTGGTTCCCCCGTCCCCCTCTTTCGAGGGGATTCAGCGATCAGGCGGGTACCGTATTTAGTTGTTCGAACGCAGAATTATCGTAGTCTATCTCTTACGGATTTGTCAAGGCAATAAATGGAATGCGCGGAGATTTGCCGCTCCTAGCCATATGCGCCGACGTCCCCGCAATATGTGCGGCGACCCGGGAAAGGCTAACATTTGTCCGAGCGGCACACTCTCCTCAGAAAGGCAGGGATCAGCTTGTCGCCTTTCGAGCACGACCCTGTGACAGATGAGGCTGCCTATGCGGAGCTGCGCCGGTTCTTCACGGATGTGAGCAAGCACATGCAGGAGACCGGCACCTCGCCCTTCCATATCGCCCTGGCCACCCGTGTTTCGCGCTCAACGCTCGAGAACTACCTGCGTGAGGTCGACAAGGGCCAGCGGTTCCGCATCAGCGAGGATACGGCCGCGCGATTGGCGGGCTGGGCCAGACTGGACCTGAGCGGGTACCAGTTCGCCCGGGTGCCCCGGGGCGGCATGCGCCGGCAGCCTGCGGCTGCGCACTGAGTGTGAGACCACCGCAGAGACAAGAAAACAGCCAGGGCGTTCTGCCCTGGCTGCTGTTGTTTGTAATGCCTTAAAATGCCGCGGTCACAGCGCCCTGGTACTTCTCATCGATGAACTTCTTGACCTCGGGGGAGCGCAGGAGCGACATCAGCTTCTGGATTTCCGGCCGGTTCTCATCGCCCTTACGGACGGCCACCACGTTGGCGTAAGGGTTGTTCTCCGCCGGCTCCCGGGCCAGAACCTTGGCGTTCAGCTTCAGGTTCTTCTGGGCCTCCAGGTAGTAGTTGGTGTTGATCACAGAGGCTGCGGCATCCTGAAGGGTGCGGGGCAGCTGCTCAGCGGCCATCATCTTGATATCCAGCTTCTTGGGGTTCTCCGTGATATCCCTGGTGGTCGCCTTGACGCCCACGCCGTCCTTGAGCTTGATCAGGCCCTTGCCCGCCAGCAAGGTCAACGCACGGCCCGCATTCGAGGCATCATCGGGGATGGTGATCAGAGCGCCGTCCTTCAACTCGTTCACGTCGGCCACCTTGACCGAGTACAGACCCAGGGGCTCCAGGTGAACGGCACCGGCGCTCACCAGGTTCAGCTTCCGCTCAGCGTTGAAGCTCTCCAGGTAAGGCACGTGCTGGAAGTAGTTAGCGTCCAGCTCCTTGTCGCTCAGGGCGATGTTCGGCTTGACGTAGTCGGTGAACTCAACGATCTGCACATCGAGGCCGTCCTTGGCGCCCAGCACCTTGACGAACTTGAGGATCTCGGCGTGGGGCACCGGGCTGGCGCCGACCCTGACGGTCATGATCTTCGAGCCGCCCGCCGGCTTGGGGGCGTCCGCAGTCGGCGCCGTCTTGGCACCGCCGCACCCGGCGAGGAGACCGAGCGACAGCAAACCAGCAGTGAGGGAGAGTGTGAAGCGTTTCATGTGGGTGTTGCCTCCTGCAAAAACTATTTATGAGTACATGCCACGGCCAGTCGGTCGCCGACAAACTGGATGATCTGAACAAGCAGCAGCAGGACCACCAGACAGCCGAGCATCACATCGGTCTGGAAGCGCATGTAGCCGTACGTAACGGCGATGGCGCCCAGCCCGCCTCCGCCCACCGCGCCGGCCATCGCACCAAGCCCGATCAGGCTGATGATCATCAGCGAGGTGCCACGGATCAACGACGGCAGCGCTTCCGGAATCAGCAGCTTGACGATCATCTGCCAGTTTGATGTGCCCATCGCCGTGGCGGCCTCCACCAGGCCAGGGTCCACCTCCCGCAGGCTCTGCTCAACGACACGGCCCATGAAGGGAATCGCGGCGATCACCATCGGCACGATGGAAGCCGTCGTGCCAATGGTCGTCCCGACAATAAAGCGGGTGACCGCGACCAATGCGACCATCAGGATGATGAACGGCGCCGAGCGGACAATGTTCACGATCGAGCCGAGGACCTTATTGAGCAACGGCTGCTCCCAGATACCGCCCCGGTCGGTCGCCACCAGCAGCACCCCCAGCGGAACGCCGCCCAGGAGCACAAAGGCGGTGGCGACAAGGGTCATATACAGCGTCTCAACGCTGCCCTGCCAGAGCATGTCCATTAGATCAGTCATG
>JAQBPS010000195.1 GCA_028287415.1 Bacillota bacterium
TGAACACCGTGCTCAGTGACGGATAGGAAAGGAAAACAGAGAGGCACCCCGGTTCACGACCCCGGGGTGCCTCTCTGTTATTCCAACCGCCGAGAGGCGGCGACCGGCCGGCTGCTGCTGCGTAACACCTCGCCGCTGCGTGCGCCCGTGAGGTTCCCGCTGTCTACCGCAACCGCCCCGTTCACGATCACAGCGGCGATACCCGTCGGAAACTGCCTCGGCTCCCCGAAGCTCGCTGTGTCGCCGATCGCATCCGGGTCAAAAATCACCAGGTCCGCTTTCATGCCGGCACGGATGATGCCTCGGTCCTGGAGTCCGAGGCGCTGGGCCGGCAGCGATGTCATCCGCCGGATCATCTGGTGCAACGGGAGCACACCGTGCTGTCGCACATACGCGCCAAGTGCCCGGGGGAAGGTGCCATAGGCCCTCGGGTGCGGCTTCCCGACCAGCAAACCGTCGGAGCCGAGCGTGCCGAAATCGTGGGCAAGAAACCTGCGGACGTTCTCCTCGGAAGCGATGAACGCCGCCATGCTCACCCCACACTCCTCCGCCACCAGCAGATCGAGCGCCAGCTCAATCGGCGGCTTGCCCACCTCGGCCGCGATCGCGCTGACGTTGCGCCCCTCCATCCACTTGTTGACCGCCGTGCTCACTGAGGTGATCAGGATACCGTCCCAGCCGGCGGATGCGACAAAGTTCTCCCAGAAGCGCATGATCGGGTCGGACGTGGGCCGTTCTTCGCCGACCATGTGCGCAATCTCCCAGGCAATGCGGGCGCGAATGGCCCCCTCCTGGAGGCGGGCCACAATCTTGCCTACCCCGCCTTCCGTGGCCCAGGGCGGCAGAATTTGGTGCAGAGCGGTGCTCGCAGCTGTGTAGGGGTATTGATCAAAGGTGACATCCAGGCCCCGTTCCCTCGCCTCCTCCAGTTTTTCCATCAGCAAGGCGCCCTTGCCCCAGTTCCGCCTGCCCGCAACCTTCAAGTGCGAAATGTGCAGGGCACAACCGGTCGCCATGCAGATCTGAATCACCTCGTCGGCGGCTTCCAACAGGAGGTCGCCTTCGTTGCGCATGTGAACCGACATGATCCCCCGGTACCGCCCCACAACCCGAAACACCTCGGTCAGCTCGTCCTGCGTCGCGTACATTTGCGGCTGATAAATCAGCCCCAGGGACATGCCGAATGCACCCTCCTCCATGCCACGGGCGACCAGCGCCTTCATCGCCTCAAGCTGGCGGGCGTCCGGTGTCACCGCCCCGAACCCCAGCACCAGGGAGCGAACATTGCCGTAAGGTATGAGCGTGACCAGGTTGAGGCCCGGGCGTGCGCGCTCCAGCGCGTCCATGTAGTCGCCCAGGCTGGACCAAGCCCACGGGATCGGCGGGTCGCCGTCCACCGCTGCCAGCACCTTCCGCCAGGTCAGTTCCGTCGCCGGGCTGATCGGTGCCACCGATATGCCATCCTGCGTGATCACCTCAGTGGTGATACCCTGGTACAGTTTCGGGGGTAGTTCCGGCTCAACAAATACCATCAGGTCAGAATGTGTATGCATATCGATGAACCCGGGACAAACGATCTGATCACCAGCATCGATCACCCGCTGTGCATCCGCTGACAGACAACCGATGGCCGTGATCCGATCGCCGATAATCCCGATATCCGCCCGGTACCAGGGATTCCCCGTACCGTCGATAATCCGTCCATTGCGGATGATCATGTCATAGCTCATCGCATACAGCCCCCTAGCTTGTGCTTAGAAGATGCAAGCGGGGCGGCCGCCATCAGCCGCCCCGCTCAAAGGTTGAGCCTTACGGCTCCAGCCAGGTGTTCCAGAAGAAGACGTTAGGCATGCTCTGGTAACCTTTCAGTTCCCGGCGCTTGGCGTGAAGGTTGAAGTAATCGCCGAGATGAATCACGGGGATCTCCTCCCAGAACACCCGCTGAACCTCATCCCACTGCGCCTTCTGGCGGGCCGGGTCGACCTCTGCATTGAAGGCATCGACATGTTGCTGGAGGTTAGTGCTCTGCCACCATCCCGGCCATGCGGGGGACAGGAACACATTCTCAGCGGTGGGCAGGGGTGAAAAGAGAATCGCGGTGGTGAAAATGTCATACAGGTCGGGGTTGGCGCGGCGCTGGACCAGTGTCGCCCAATCAACCACCTGCATGTCCACCTTGAAGCCGGCCTCTTCCATCTGCTGCTTGGCAACAACGGCGGTCTTGTACTGGTAGTCATATTCCTTGGTGGTCAAGAGCCGGATCGGCCTGCCGTCATACCCGGCTTCCGCGAGCAGGGCTCTGGCCTTCTCCAGGCTGCGCTTGTTGTACCGGTCATTGCCGATGTCGCTCCAGTACGGGCCTTCCTTGGGCGCCAGGCTGGGATCCAGCCGGTAGAAGTCAGCGTCGCCATACGCCGCCTTCATGATCGCCCCGGGGTCCAGGGACCAGTTCACCGCTTGACGCAGGCGCACATCGGTAAAGGGCCCCTTCTGCTTGTTGAACACGAGCGTCGTCCACCCGGCCGGTTTGGTCATTAACATGTCGAGTTCTGCGTTGCCCTTCAGTGTCTGGTAGTGATCCTGGGGGATCTGGAACGCAAAGTGGTATTGGCCTGACTGGAGGCCGGCCTCCCGGGTCTGGGCTTCCGACACCGGGATGTAGTCGATCTCATCGAGGAGCGCCTCCTTCTTGCCGGCATAGCCGTCGGCCGGCTCCGCTCGGGGCACGTACTGCTCCCAGCGCGTCAGGCGGACATAGCGGTCCTGCGCAAACTCGGCTAGCTTATAGGGACCGGTCCCGACAAACTCGGCGAGCGGCTTGTCCCCGGCGGCATCCACAATCGCCTTCGGCATGATCGCCGCCTCATTGTTCGGGTTCGCGAGGGCGGCCACCAGCGTACTCATGGGCGCTTTCAGGTCGATCGTCATGGTGTGAGCATCAGCGGCCTTGATCTCTGCCACATTCGGGGCGATCTGCTTGCCCAGGGCGGATAGCCGCAACCAGCGCCCGATTGATGCGGCGGCATCCGCCGCCGTCAGCTCCTGGCCATTGTGGAACAGGACACCCGTGCGCAGTTTGATCACGAGCCGCCTCTGCCCGTTTTCCCACTGGTAACTGTCAGCCAGCATGGGCCTGGGCAGAAACTTGCTGTCCAGGGCGAATAGCGTCTCATAGAGGTTGAAGGTAACCTGTTCTACAATCGCCGTCGTACTGATATGGATATCAAGTGTAGGCGGATTGCCAATCGTCGCTACCTGGAGCACCCCGCCTTTACGAGGGGTACCGGGACCGGCTGCTGAGCCCTCCGGACCGCTGCGGGCACCGCCGCATCCTGCAAGTAGCATCGCGGCTGCCAGCGACGTTGCCGCAAACCTGAGCAAACTGTTCCCCAAAGGTGCATTACCCCTTTCGGCGGATCCCTTCCCCACTGTGCGGATCAAGCGCATCACGCAGGCCGTCCCCGAACAAGTTGAGACCAAGTACCGTCACCATGATCGCGACACCGGGGAACAGGGTCATCCAGGGCGCCTGTGTCAGGAAGTTGCGGCCGTCGCTGAGAATGTTGCCCCAGGAGGGAATGTCCGGGGGTGCGCCCACGCCCAGGAAACTGAGTGCGGCCTCAGTCAGGACAGCGTATGCAAAGGTCACGGTCGCCTGGACGATCACGGGAGAGAGGCAGTTCGGAAGGATATGCCGAACGAGGACCAGCCTGTCAGGAGCGCCCTGTGCCACCGCCGCCTCTACATAAGCCATCTCCCGGAGCACCAGCACCTGTGCCCGTACCACCCGCGCCAGCCGGGGCATATACGCTGCCGCCAGCGCGATGACCACGTTCGAGACCCGGGGACCAAGGGCGGCCATGATCGCGGTCGCCAGGAGGACAGCCGGGAAGGCCATGATGCCGTCCATGAGCCGCATCAGCACGTTGTCCCAGATGCGGTAATAACCCGCCACCAGTCCGATCATCGCACCTGCCAGCGTCGTAAACAGGACGACCAGGAAGCCCACCGCCAGCGAGAGCCGCGCACCGTAGAGCACGCGACTGAAAATATCGCGGCCGAAGTCATCAGTGCCGAAAGGGTGGGCCATGCTCGGTGAGAGCAGGCGGTCTGCAGCCATGACGGCCATCGGATCGTATCGTGCCAGCAGCGGGGCGAGCAAAGCGGCAAGCAGCACCAGCAGCAGCATGGCACCGCCGGTCAGGGCCAGCCGGGAACGCACCAGCGGGGCGATGCCGCCCCGGCGGGACGGTTCCCGGACGGCGATTGGCTGCCGTTTGGCCCCTGTCACCGCATCAAACAATGTCGCCAGTGTCACCACCTCCTAGGAATAGCGAATACGGGGGTCGGCCTGCACGTAGGCGACGTCGACGACGAGATTGATCAACACGTACGTCACAGCAATGAACAGGACGGCACCCTGAATGAGCGGATAATCCCGGCGGAGCACGGACTGGATCACCAGCCGCCCCAGCCCCGGAATGTTGAAGACCGTTTCGATCACAATTGCGCCGCCCATCAGCACGGCAATGGTGTTGCCAATCACGGTGATGATTGGAATGGCAGCGCTGCGGAAGGCGTGGCGGAAAATCACCACCCGCTCCGGCAGCCCCTTCGCCCGCGCTGTGCGAATGTAGTCATGGCGCATCACTTCCAGCATGCTTGACCGGGTCATACGGGCGATCAGCCCCGCCTCGATCACACCGAGCGAAAGCGCCGGCAGCACGAGGTAGCGCAGTGCGCCCAGCCCCTTCTGGGCCAGGCTCGCGTAGCCCGCCACTGGCAGCCACTGAAACTGCACACCGAGCAGGAGAATCAGGTTCAGCCCCAGCCAGAAGCCCGGGATTGATACCCCGAGTGTCGCCAGGAACATGGCTACCTGATCAACCCAGCTATTGCGGCGCACAGCAGCAATCACACCGGCAGGAATGCCGATTGCCAGGGCCACCAATGCTGACATGGCCGTGAGCAGGGCGGTGGGCTCCAGGCGTTCCAGGAT
>JAQBPS010000229.1 GCA_028287415.1 Bacillota bacterium
AACTTGACCTTGGACAGGTCCACGTCCAGCCGCACCGCTGTCACGCCGTCGATCACTTCCTGGCCGCCGACTGAGACCACGGCGTCCTGGAGCAGCTCCGTCTGGAGCTTCATCGGATCTCCGAAACCCTGCTGCGGCGACAGCAGCGACAGTCCCGGGGCGCTGATGCTGCCGTTCATGCCGCCTGCCTGCCGCCACTGCCGGGTGGTGGGATCCTGCGTGTAAACCGCTCCGTCCTTCAGCGCCATCTGGACGCCCAGAGAGTCCAGGGCAGTGCCCGCGCCGGACGGCTTCTGTACCGTCATCGCCATCAGCATGTCATTCTTGTATACATGCAAGTCCATGTGCATCGGCATGACCAACGTGATGCCGCTCCCCTGGGGCTGGTCCGGCGTCTCCAGTGACATTAGCACCTGCAGGTCGCCGGTTACCTTCTGATCGACCGACTTTTCCTGCTGGTTCATTTTGCGGAAGAACGCCTTGCCCGAGGTGACCACAGCGGTCCGCTGGTTCTGGTCCCAGCTGACGTGGGCACCCAGACGCTCCGCCACAAACCGTACGGGCACAAAGGTGCGGTTGTTCACCTGCTTGGGTGCCACATCAAGGGTCCCCTCCGTGCCGTTGGCCACCACCCTGGTGGAGCCGATCCAGAGGAGGATTGTGCGATCGCCACTGGTCAGGGTGATCTTCTGTTCATGCTCGTCCCAGCCGACGGTAAATCCGAGGCGCTCCGCCAGTGCCCGCACCGGCACCAGAGTCCGGTCATGCTCCATAAACGGGCTGGCGTCAAATTGGACCTCCTGCTCATCGAACAGCACCCGGATACCGGATGCCGCGAACCCCGTGGCCGCAGTGGTGACAACGAGCACCAGTGAGAGAAGCATTGCTAGCAGACGACGCACCAGGATCCACCTCCACACGTACCAACTCACCAGCACTGAGTAATCATAACACCGTGTGGTTTATGCCGAAAGAGGTACAAGTCCTAACCGTTGAACAAGTATTACACGTTCACGCGAAACAGCCTCCCCGACTTTGCGCATGTGGCGGGAGAGGCTGTTTCTGTATCCTATACTATCGTTTTCGGACCGCGCCAGCCCGTGTCACCCGAGCTTCAGCTTTGCTTTCAAGCGCTCTTGGATGCTCTGAAACCGTTGGGGCGGCTCTGCCTGGGCGCCCGGAACCGGGTCGGGCACCTCAAGGGTTCCAGGTGCGGGCAGCACCAGGCGCAGGTACTCCGCCGCTGTGATGTCACCGGCAAAGTACGCCTCGCGTGCTGCCTGCACAATAGACGGTTCCGGGGGTCTGGGTCGCGCCACGTCAGTCTCCCTCCTTCAGCGGGACTTTAGCTGCTCCGGTTGCCTGAAGCGTATGCAGGGCACACAGGACCGCCAGTTTTGCTGCGAAGGTTTCCATGTACACAAAGTCGTCCTGTGTGAATGCATCAGTCTCTTCAGCGTCAAGGCAGATCACCCCGAAGACCACCCGCCCTGCCCGAACCGGCACGCAGGCGATCGAGCGGAAATCGCGGTTGCCCCTGGCCGAGTCCCAGTAGACCGGGTCGCTGACAATGTCCCGGCAGTAGTACTCTTCACCGGTCAGGAACGCCCGGCCCGCACAGGAGTGCTCCAGGTCCAGCTGCGGCCAGCGCGGGCCGGCGTATCCTTCACCGGCGACCAGCACCAGGTGCCGCTCTGCCTCGTCCAGAATGAAAAAGCCGCACCGGCAGCGCCCGGGAACGTAGACGACCCGCGTCACCCCGGAAACGAGCGTTTCGAGGATCCGAAGGATTTTTGTATCCCACTGGTCTGTGTGGTTGACCATCAGATAGGCCATGTCGCCGTCCAGCACACGGGAGAGCGTCAGCACGCTCCGCTCCACGTGCAGCCCCTGCTCGCATGTGCCGTGGCGCGGTGCGGCCGGATGCCGGCCGACAACGGCCGCTGTGCCGACCGTTCCCGCGGTTTCCAATATCTCAGGCCCGCAGGCCGGCGTACCCTTCACCGCCTGCCACTTCCCGACCACCCAGTTGCCGTAGCCGAAGAGAAAGCCCTCTTCAGCCCGGAGAATCTTCCACAGGAACGCTGCGACGAAGATGGCGATCACAACGGCACAGAGCCCCAGGAATAGCGGCGAAAGGAGCAGAGTGCGAGCTGACAGGATGAGTTCCGCCATGCGTTGTGCACCCCGTGCTTTCCCAGATTTTTCTAACACCCCCATTCTACCATCCCATATTTTTACAGTCAATTCTGACTCCACATCGCCCGTTTGCCGGTAAACAGAAACCCCCGTGACGGCTATGCCGCCACAGGGGCTGATCGGGACCCCCAGAGGCGGGGAAGGGAGCGTTCTCCCTATAGATGATTAGCTGGGATCCGTTGATTGTCGGCATTGACCAGCACCACGGTCGGTTCATAGCCCACCAGGTCAGCCTCACTCATCTGCGCGTAGCTGATGATGATCACCAGGTCTCCGGGCTGGGCCAGGCGGGCCGCGCCGCCATTCAGGCAGATGACCCCCGAGCCCGGCGCCCCGGCGATGGTGTAGGTCTCGAACCGGGCGCCGGTCGTCACGTTCACCACCGCCACCTGCTCGTACGCCAGCATGTCGGCGGCCCGCAGCAGATCACTGTCGATGGTAATGCTACCGGCGTAGTTCAGATTGGCCTCGGTCACCGTGGCCCGGTGGATCTTCGACTTGAACATGGTCCGCAGCACAGGGGATCCCCCTTGTTGCTCAGGGTCCGGGCTGCAGACTCGATGCAGTCCCGGCCATCCTAAGCGTGCCACGCAGCCAACCCACGGTCAAGTCAGAATAACTCCGCAAACACACTGTCTGCGATGTTGCCGCCCGAGACCACCACCACCACCCGGCCCAGGCCCTCGGCACCATCCCGCAGGAGGGCCGCCAACCCGGCCACGCCGGCGGGCTCTGCCACAATGCGCTCCTCGTGCAGCAGGAAGCGCATCGCCGCCCACAGGTCGTCGTCCGAGACTCGCCGGATGTCGTCAACATAGCTGGTGGTCATGGCGAGGGTGTTCACGCCGGGCTGGCGGGCGCCGAGCCCATCTGCGATCGTCGATACCTGCTCAAGCGCGACAATCTGGCCCGCCTGCACCGACCGGAGCATCGAGTCGGCGCCCTCAGGCTGCACGCCAATCACCCGCACGCCCGGCCGCAGCGCCTTGAGAGCGGATGCCATGCCCGAGATCAGGCCGCCGCCGCCAATGCCAGTCAGCACGGTGTCAAAGCCGAGGCCTGAGTCGGCCAGCTCCAGCCCCACGGTGCCCTGGCCGGCGATCACGGCAGGGTCGTCGTAGGCATGTACCAGTGTCAGCTGCTCCGCCTCGCCGATACGGAGCGCATTCTCATACGCATCCTGGTAATCCCGCCCGGCGGCAACCACCCGGGCGCCCTCCGCAGCGATCAGCGCCCGCTTCTGCGGGTTGGCGCCCTCGGGCACACAGACCACCGCCGGCCGCCCGTACAGCCGGGCCGCTCGGGCGACAGCCAGGCCATGGTTGCCCGCACTGGCGGTCACCACGCCGCCGGGCACACCCTCGTCCACGAGGGATTGAACTTTATTGAGCGCCCCCCGGAGCTTGAATGTCCG
>JAQBPS010000258.1 GCA_028287415.1 Bacillota bacterium
GGTGAACTTCTGTTTGAAGTTCTTCATCAGCCGGATGTCTCCGCCAATGTTGTCGACGTGCATCTGGCCAGTCTTCATCATGCGGCGATGGCATTTGAGCATCCACTCTTCCTCAGGCATGAAATCCTCGATGTTCTCAAAGCCGTACTTGCGGGCGCACTCCTTCGCCAGGTCGGGCCGGTAGCCGCGAATGGCGAGGGCCATCGGGTGCTCGAAGGAGGGCAGGTCGCCGCCGACCCAGTTGACGCCCAGCTCGACCAGCCAGTCGGTCAGGTCGAGGGAGGGCCCGGGGCACTTGCAGAAGTAGCGCTCGTCGTCCCGCTCATTCTCCCAGTTGTACTTGTGCCAGCCGGTGTAGACGATCAGGTTGTCGCCTTTCTCCAGCGAGCAAGGCAGCGCTGCGAGCACATCCTGCTTCGTGAAGAAGGAGTAGTCGCTGGAGAGGTGCTCCAGGTTGACGACCACGGTCGGGCCGACCAGCCGCTCGAGGGGAATCTTGGCGATGTCGTCGCCAAAGGACGAGAAGTGGAGCGGGGCGTCAATGTGGGTGCCGGAGTGCATGTTCGTCTCGATGATGATCGACTGCATGCCGTCCTTGTGGTGGCTGTGGAAGTTCCACTGCTTGGAGGAGGGAAAATAGGGCCAGGTCGGGGTCAGGCAGTTCCAGTTCTGGCTCAGGTCAACCATGTTGTAGCCGGGAAATCCACCCATCGAAATCGGCCTCCTTGTGTGTTGGATCGATCGGTGCCTATGGATCGGCGTGCTCAGAGGAACACGCCGTCTTCCCAGTGCTTGATGCGGATGACACGGTCAGCGAAGCGGATCAGATCATCGAGGATGACGCTCTCCAGGTCCTCCCGCATCCGGGCGGGGCCCTTCAACTGGGACTGGAGCGCCATCAGCTTGTTGCGGTCGGGCTCAGGCTTCACCTGTTCCGCCTGCACTTCGCCCTCGACAAACGCCAGGTAATCGTCCAGCTGCCGGAGCAGGTCATCGTAGGTGGTCTGGATCTCGGCGACCCGGGCCTTACAGGTCCGGTACAAGCCCTCTGCCAGCACGTCCGCCTCCTCTACATCCGGCGCCAGCGGAACGGCAGCTCTGCAATCGTGCCGGGCTGATCGATAGCGACAAGCGCCTGTAGCACCGCCCGCAGAATCGTCAGGTGCTGCTCGGGCCGGTTCGGCTCGCCGAGCGGGTTGCCGGTCGGAAAGCGGAGGTAGCTCGCCCGGGAGACCTTGCTCGCCCATGTGATCTCGGGGCGCAGCGCTATGGAGATGACCGGAATGCCGGCGCTCTCGACGGCGTGCTGGACCAGTCCGACGGACTGGTGGCACATCGGTCAGCCCGGGACCATCAGTACGGCATCCGCACCGGCCTCCCGGAAGATCCGGGCGATCACCGGCGCCGTCTCATCCCGCAGCGGCTCCCCGTTCGGGATGAAGCCCATCATGCCGATATGGACAGGGCTGACGCCCCCGATCTCACCGCCCGCCGCCAGCGTGCGCAGGGCGTCGATCGGGAAGACGCAGTTGATGTCCCGGTTGGCGTCGTCGGTGTCGTAGTGGGTATGCGATGCCATCAGCTCGCCGGCCGCCGACCCGGACGGAATGATCCGGTAGCGCCAGTCGCCGTGGTGGTTCATCAGATCGTACGGCTCCTGCGACTTCAGGTGGATGCCGCCGGTGCCGAGCAGGCCGATCTTCATGGCGGAGAGCGGCTTCGTCACAGGCGTCCAGGCCGCGTGCGGGTTGCCGGTGAACCGGAACTCGGCGTGCATGTCGGTCACCAGCTGAAGCCAGCGGTCGAACTTGGTTGATAGCTCCTGGTTGTTCATCTATGGCATCCGCCCCAAAAACTGGCGGGACGTCTCACTTTCGATCGCTGCGGTGGCCGCCGCGTCGAGTTGCGCCTGGCTGACCGTGCGGCGTGGGTCAAAGTCGGCCATGTCGAACGGGTAGTCGGTGCCCAGCGCAATGCGGTCGGATCCGACGAGGTCGGTGAGGTAGCGGAGCGCCTGGTGCGAATGGGTGACAGTGTCATAGAAGAACCAGTTGAGATAGTCGGACGGCGGCCGGCCCAGGTGTACCTTCGCATCGCTGCGCACCGCGAAGCCGTGGTCCCACCGGCCGAACTGGTACGGGAAGAAGCCGCCGCCGTGCACCAGGAGCACCTTCAGGTCGGGGTGCCGGTCGATCACGCCGCCGAAGATCAGCTGGGCTGCGGCGATCGTCGTGTCGGCGGGATTGCCCACCAGATTCTTCAGGTGGTAGCGGTCAAGCCGGGCGCCCGGGGCCAGCCCGAACGGGTGGATCATGATCGGCGCCCGGGCCTCGGCGGCCACCTGCCACAGCGGCTCCAGATCGGGGTCGTCAAGGCTCTTGCCGTTGGCATGGGTGCCGATGATCAGGCCGGTCATGCCGAGCGTGAGCGCGTACTCCAGCTCTGCCGCGGCAGCCTTGCCATCCTGGAGGGGCACCGTGGCGCCGACCAGAAAGGGGCTGCCCTTCGGCACGGCCCGGATCAGCGATTCGTTGACCATACGGCTCCAGACTGCGCCGTGCTCTCGGCCGAGCGAGTAGCCCACCGTGGAGAGCCACGGCGTGAGCCACTGCGAGTCCACGCCCTGCCGGGCCATCGCCCCGCAGCGTTCATCGAGATCAGTCATGCCGGGCGGAACGGGCGTGGGCGGAGCGGTACCGATCTTCAGCATCTGCGTGCCATCCGGGTGGACCGCCAGTTCCACCCCGGGCTGCGCCCCGCCGGGGCGGGCCAGCCGCTCGAACAGTTCGGCCGGTACGAAGTGGGCGTGAATGTCGATCACGGTCACGAGCTTCTGCCTCCGTTCAGGCCGGCGAGCGCATGCGCAGCGGGCCGCCTTGCCTTGTGAATTGCCATGCCGACCGCGTCGAGCAGCGCTTCGGGCAGGGCTTCCGACAGGGTCGGGTGC
>JAQBPS010000754.1 GCA_028287415.1 Bacillota bacterium
CAGGTGACCGGTGCCGCCTTATCCGTCGCGGCGGGGAAGCAATCCACGGTCGCCGCTGTTACCCGGCGGACCAGCGTTACCGTACCGTCGGCCGTGTTGCCCTGGGTGTCCTGCACCTGGACGGTCACGACCGTGCCGGCCTGGTTGCCGCCGCTGTAGTTGCCCGTGCTGGCACCCACCGAGCCCTTGGCTGCGCTCGCTCCCCCTGCAATGTTGAAGGCAAGGGCGCCCACGCCGCCGGTCGCGGTGAACGTCTGCGCACCGAAAACCGGCACCTGCGCCGTCGGCGGGGCGATGGTGAGGGCAGCGTCGGCCGTGAGCGACTGGCTGTTGCCGGCTGTGTCGAGGCTGTTGCTCACCGCATGGGATGCGCTGCCCTCGTAGCCGGCCGTAATCATGTGGGTGCCGGTGCCAGCCGGGGTGTAGGTGACCGAGCACTTGCCGTTGGTCAGGGTGCATACCCCCGCCGAGCCCCAGCTGCCGTTGCCGCTGTTGGCGAAGGTGACCGTGCCGGTGACCGGGACCTGGGTTGCCTGCCCGCTGATATCGGTCACTGTGACGTTACAGGTGGCGGTCGTGCCAACCATGAGTTCCGCCGGGGTGCAGGTCACCTTCGTGGCGGTCGGGCGCTTGTTCACCTGAATCGTGGCAATGCCCTGGGTGCCCTTGGTATCTGTGACCGCTATCGTATCGGTCACGTCGCCGGTGAGGCCTGACGTGTAAAGGCCGGTACTGTTGATGGTCGCACCGCTTGAGTTGTTGGTCTGAACGGCGTAGGTGTAGCCCCCGACGCCGCCCGCTACCGAAAACTGTCGGGTGCTCTTTACATACACCGTGGCTGATGCCGGGGTGAGGATGACGACATCGTTCACGACGACAGACGTGCTGCCAATCGACGCCTTGCGGACAGCGGTTCCCTGATAAGCTGCGGTAACCGACACGCCGCTCGGGGCCGCCGACGCCGGCGTGTAGCTCACGCTGCAAGAACCGCTGGCCAACACACAACTGGTCGCATCGAAGGTGCCGGAACCAGCGCTCCAATTTACGTTCCCGTCGGGATCGCTGCCCATGGTGGCCCGCTTGTCGGTCACCGTGGCCGTACAGGTAACGGGGCTGTTCACGGCGGTAGTCGCGGGCACGCAGGAGACCGTGGTGCTGGTCCCCATATCCTTGGTGCTCGTGGCCTTGGCCGACGCGGGATTCCCTGCAACATTGACCGTGCTGGCCACGACTGTCACCAGGCCGTCCGGGATGGCGGACAGATCGCCCGTTGCCGTATAGCCGGCCCCGTCACTGATAGTCTCCCAGACCGTCGTCTTATTGTCGGAACCCGTGATCTCCAGGTTGACCGGTTGCCCGGATTCCGAAGTCGTGGTGCCAGAGATCGTAACGTTCTGGAGATTATCAACCGCCGTCAGGTAGCTGTCCCCACCATCCGCAATCTGAACGTTGATGGTGGGGGAGTCACCATTGGGGTACGGAACGGGCGTGGTAAAAGTACCGACAGCGTTCAGCAGACCAAAATTGACCGAGAACAGGCGTGCTGAACTCACCGCAGCATTAACGCCGAGGACCACGTCCATGGAACTGACGGGTGCAGTATAGTTCGCAATGAAAGCGTCGTTATCCTGGAAGGGAATCCCATTCACTGTCGTTGACATACCGGTGAATCGAGTCCGTCCATTCGCACTCGGGCCGACGGTCAGCTTGGTTGTCTTGTCGAGGGTGTAGCTCTCGAAACCGGAAATTTCATTGAACTCCTGATAAGTAGGATCCCCATCCAGGTCGACTGACGTCAGGTAAAAGTCCTTAAGCCACACGGGCTGATTCGTGGCGTGATCGATGAAATCGAACCGGAAGCGGACATAGCCATCCGCGCTGGTTGAAATGGTCGGGTTGAAGCGAGGCACATATTGTGCGCCGTCATCAATCTTGGCCAGCGTGGCGTTCACGGTCTCGGCAACTGTTACGAGCGCGTCCACCTGGATCCCACTCTTGGTAACCACGTTTGTATACTTGTATAGATTGGGGTTTGTCGGGTCGGGTTGGCTCGGGGTGCCGAAATTCATGTTGGCGCCCACGCTGATGATGGTTCGTGTAAGCGCAGACGCTGACGGTACCCATTGCAGCATCAGTAACAGTGCCACAAATATGGAGCTCAGGATGCTCCGTGCTCTCATGCTACTTTCTCACTCCCACACTTTCTGAGCTGTTTTACCTAAATCGCTATAGAGCAAAAGTCCTATCTCCGAATAGTTATATGTGCGAAATATACTTCCCTCCAGATTTACACAAACAACACATGAGTTCGGTGAAAATTTCATATGTACGTGAAGAACTTCAGGAAACGCAAAGGGCCCGAACCGTACGTAAACGTACGATTCGGGCCAATGATGCGGTGTGAGTCCGGCGTTACCCCTGGTTCTGTCGTGGATGATCATTTATCTCGCGGCTCCGACCAAGAGCCGTGGTCCCGTCTTACCGGGACTGCGTCCTACCCGCGCTTGCGCGCCTACTTGGACTTGCACCGTGGCGGAGATTGCCCGTGCCACCCGGCCGTCGCCGGCCGGTATGCGTTTCTCTAGCTCGTTACAGGTACACGCCCCTCAGGGAGAAGGCTTTCCCCATCGTCGGCTCGCGCCGCCAGGGCTTACACCCTGCGCCAACTTTCGACCGGCTACAGGCCCTCAAACGCCCGCCGAAGCAAGCTCGGACTTCACCGGTAGCGGTGCCAGGAAGTTCCTCACCGCGTCCTCCGGGTGCAGGCGACCATACGGTCTCCCCGTTAACGCAGCGCGATCATCTACCGAACTCACACCCATTTGGTCAAAGACCAGGTCGAATTATCACTATACCGGAAAAAGCGAGCGCCGTCCAGCCCTTAATGCTGAACGGCGTCGAAAACGTCTGGTGGACCGCGAAGGACTCGAACCTTCAACCGTCCGATTAAGAGTCGGATGCTCTACCATTGAGCTAGCGGTCCAGACGATGGCGGAGAGAGAGGGATTTGAACCCTCGCGGGGCTTACGCCCCCTACAGCTTTAGCAAAGCCGCCCCTTCAGCCGCTTGGGTACCTCTCCAGCGCTGTAGTCCGCCCTACGAACGTATCGTACAACGGAACTTTATTTTATCCTCTTGCTGCCGTTCTGTCAACGACCTGGGGTCTGGAAAATGACGGAAAACCGGCTAGATCGCGTGGGTCGCACCATCCGGCACCTTTGTTCCGCCGAAGTATTGGTGGACATGCTGCTGAATCGCCTCCAGGGCAGCCGGCGAATTGACGGCGGACCGGGCGGTGGCGAGCAGAATGCTGTAGCAGGCATCCACGGCGATGCTCATGTCCGGATGTTCCTGGCTGCGATAAACCAGCGGCTCGGGCTCCTCCGTGTGGCCAATCCAGACCCGGCTGCGGAAAATATTCATGCGCAGCCCGCGCTTCGCCCGCCCGCCCGGGAAATCCCGCAGTACCATCAATTGGACCTCATAACCGTCAGGCAGTTCGACATAGGCATCAAACACCTTTGCCTCTTCCAACCCGCTTTCCCCTCCCCCGCCCTTGCTTCCGCTACTGTTTATACGTAAACAAGTGCGGTCGGGGTCGAATCGTCGATCAAAAAAGTTCCCCACTGGAGATTCTTGGTTGTTACCGCTACTTGTGCCAATTTGTTTGGCACCTATATAATAAGGATAGTGAAAGAAAAGAGGGTGACTCAGCGGTGGAAGAGTTGCTGCGAACCCATCGCGATCAGGCGTTCAAGATCCTGCAGGAGAACCGGGCGCAATCGCGGGAAGGGATCGAACTGTTGGTGCGGGCACGCCTGGAGCAGGTTGCAGCGACCATGGAGCAAGGCGGCGGAGCGATTTCACCGGAACGGCTGGAAGAGCTCTACCGGGAGATGCTTGAGCTCTCGTTCTCGATGTTCTCTCTGGGGTTTGCCATGGCGCATACAATGTCCCGTGAGCCCGCTGCCAAGCAGTAGCCCAGTCCAATAAGCCCGGCCGACTAACCTCGGCCGGGCTTCACTCATGCCCCTGCGGGGCAGACGGCTCAGGGCGGGCCGCGGGTTGTGCCGTCAGGTTAACGGCGGGCGCTGCCGTAAGCCGTGAAATCAGGAACCCCCACAGCACCCGGATCACACCCGCGACGGGCAGGGCCAGGATCAGCCCGTACGGGCCCACCAGGTAGCCCGCCGAGAGCACCGAGAGCATCACGACCAGCGGGTGCAGGCCGACGCTTTCGGCCATGATCTTCGGGGAGAGCACGGCGTTCTCGATCTGCTGGATGATCGCAAAGGCGACAACCGTTTCGAGCGCCAGCAGGGGCGAGACCGTCAGCGCTGCGAGCACGGCTGGGATGGCGCCCAGAATCGGGCCCACATAGGGCACCATCTCCGTGAAGCCCGCCCACATGCCCAGCAGCAGGGAAAACCGCAGTCCCAGCAGGGCTGTGGCGCTGGCCGCCATGGCGCCGACGATCAGGGCCAGGAGGAGCTGCCCGCGCACGAAGCCCGCCAGCACCCGGTCCAGCGACCGCAGGAGGTTGACGATCTCCTGGCGGTGACGGGCGGGCAGGGCGTGGACAAACCGCTCCTTGAAGCGGTCGATATCCTTGAGCAGGTAGAACGCGAGGAAGGGCGCCAGCAGCAAGCTCGCCAGCAGTCCGGCGGCCTGGCGAAGCGTGTGGATTGTGATCAATCCCTGGAGTGCGCGGGTAGAGCGCACCTCGATATCGGAGATGTTCCGGTCCAGCACATCGCGCAACTCCGGCGGCATGCCCATGCTGCGTACGCGCTGCTGAAGCCCGCCCGCCAGTTCACGGGCGCGCAGGGAGTAGAGGGGAATCGCCTCCGCCAGGCGGCGCGTTTCGCTGACCACCTGGGGCAGCAGTTCGCCGACCATCAGGGCGGCGACCATGCCGAGCACGCCGTACACGATCAGGATCGCCCAGCCGCGATGCAGCCCCCGCCCGGCGAGGCTGTTCACGAGGGGGGCCACCACATAGGCGATGCCCACGGCCAAAAGAAAGGGCGCCAGCACCGGGCGGACGGTCCAGAGCCCCCATCCGACAGCGAACATCAGTCCACCCAGCACTACCGCTGCGGCGATTTGCCGCCCCCTCGCCTTCACGTCCGGCACGGTCCCCCCTTTGCCCTAGCGGCGCTCCATGACCGTAGCCTGGGGCAGCAGCAGCTCCGGACTCTGGTGCGTGGCCGCTGCGACCAGCTCGCCGTCAGCGTCCAGGTGGTAGACCCGCACACTCCCCCGACCCACGTTGAACTCGACGCAGCAGTCCCAGCAGTAGTATTGGTCGGCCCCGACACGGCCGATGCACCGGCCGGTGCAGTTGGGACACCTCAAGAAAACGCACCCCCTGAGCTATTCGGTCGGGTCGTCCAGAAGGATTGCCGCCTCGCCGGCCAACGCGGGGCCGGCAAGTGGGAACACTTCCTTGCCGCTGAGCAAATCATCCACAAAGCCGTGGGAGAGCTGGAGCGCTGTCACCTGCCCGCTGCGGGGATCAAAGTGAAAGTCGTCCAGCACACCTACCTCTTCCCCGGTGCCTCTCAGCACGGGCAGCCCGTGCAGTTCGGTGGAGCACCGGGTAAGGCGGTCAGCCGGCAGGTAGGCCTCCTCAGCCAGCAGGTGGGTATCCCCGACCGCTTTCACGGCCTGGAAGTCCAGCACACGCCGGGGATGCAGCAGCCCCCCGGCGTCCAGCACCAGCCCGCAGATCCGGGCGCCGTCCGTGGTGAGCAGCACCTTGTGCACCCTGCCAATCCGCTTCAGCTTTGTCCCGGTCAACACGGGCAGTCCGATCAGATCACGACCCCTCGGCACTCGGCATCGATCCCTTGCTCATCGACTCGACGATTCCCATTGCGGGATCAGTATGTCCAATGGCAAGAAGAGACAAACGCACAGGTTGACTCCGGTTGGCGCGTATGCAAAAAATACCGGCCCGCTGAAGGGTTGGTGTGCCGCGCAGGCGTCCAATCAGCAGAAGCGCCGGATGCGGAACGAGGAGGAATCACCTGTGAGCCAGAAGGTGGGCCGGATTGCCCTTGCGCTTGCCCTGATCGTCCTGGGAGTTGTCTGGATCATCGATACATGGCAAAACACGCAGATCACCCGGTTCGTCGCCCACCTGTGGCCGGCGCTGTTGATTGTGCTCGGCGTGGAATGGGTCGCGGCCGCGGCTCGGGGCGCGCACCCGCACATTGATGGCGGCGCCGTCGCCCTGCTGGCTGTTGTCGCCCTGTTCGCCGCGAATTTCGGTGGCAGCTGGCCGTGGTCATTCGGCCCGGGCATTCAGCACGCCGTGGCCTTCCCCGTTCCCGATCCGCCGTCACCGCCTGCTGCCTCCGGTCTGTCCGCCATGCCGGCGCTGGCGACCGCACCCCATCTGTTTGGCGACGTGTCCCGGGAGGTGGTCCTCACCTATGATGGCGATGCCGCAGGCATGCAGGAGCTGCGTGTGAACGGCGAGGGCAACGGCGACATCCGGGTCGAACAGGGCGACAAGTTCCATGTGGAGCTGCGGGTGACGGGCTACGGCCGGGACGAGAACGCCGCCATCGCCAATGCCGATCTCGTCCGGCTCAGCGTGCAGCAGGGGCCGACCACCGAGGTGCGGGCGGAACGGCCGAGTTTGCAGAAACTCGGGCTCGCATTTGTGGTGACCGTACCCCCTGCGGTCAAGGTGACGCTTGAGACCGCTTCCGGGTCGATTATCGTGAGCGGCCGGCAGGGGGACGTGACCGCACAGAGCAGCTCCGGCTCGATCCGCATCGACGAGGTGAAGGGTGCGGTGCGTGTCAGCAGCGCCAGCGGTTCCGTGCTACTTCAGCAGGTGGCGGGCAAGGTTTCGGCCGAGTCGGTCTCCGGGAGCGTCAGCGTGACGACCGACCAGGTCGGCGGCGACTATGCGCTGACGACCACCAGCGGCAGTGTCAGCCTGGTGATCCCCGCAACCGCCTCGGTCAGCGTGAACGCCCGCACGACCTCAGGCGCGGTGTCGGGGCCGAGCTGGCTCGGCACTGGAGCGGGACGGGGCAGCATGAGCGGCAGCCAGGGCGATGGGGCGCACAAGGTGGTGCTCCGCACGATCAGTGGCTCCGTCCGCCTCGCTGTGCGTTGATATGGTCCACGCACTCGCACGGTTTGCACCGACAGCGGTGGGGGCGATCGCCGGCCTCTGCCTGGTCTGCATCGTGATCTTCGGCAAAGGAAAGTGACCAGGACGCAAAAATGCAGCCAGCACTATGCTGGCTGCATTTTGCGGTTCAGAGACTAGGCGAGGGCCTTGTCGATGGTGCCGCCGCCGAGCACCCAGTTCCCGTCGTAGAGCACGACCGACTGGCCCGGGGTGATCGCCCGCTGGGGCTCATCAAAGACGACGCGGATCGCACCGTCAGCCTCCGGGTAGACCGTGCACGGCGCCTCCGGCGCCATCCGCCGGATCTTCGCCGTGCAGCGCATCGGCTCGGCCAGTCCCTCGAGGGCGATCCAGTTCATGTCGGACGCCAGCAGACTGCCCTGGTACGTCTCGAAGTCCTCGCCGACGACCACGGCATTGCGGTCAACGTCCAGCGAAACCACGTACATCGGGCGGGGGGTGGTGAGGCCCAGCCCCTTGCGCTGCCCGACCGTGTAGAGCGGCAGGCCCTTATGCTGGCCGATCACCTCGCCCTTGAGGTTGAGCATGGGTCCGGGCGTGACCGCCTCAGGCACCCGCTCCTGGATGAACCGGCCGTAGTCGTTGTCATAGACAAAGCAGATCTCCTGGGAGTCGGGCTTGTCAGCGGTCAGCAGGCCGTCCTCCCGGGCCAGTTCACGCACGTGCGGCTTCACCATGTCGCCGACGGGGAACAGGGTGTGGGCAAGGGCGTCCTGCGTCAGGTTGTGCAGGACGTAGGTCTGGTCCTTGCGGGCGTCGGCCGACTTGCCGAGCAGCTTCCGCCCCGGGTACTTGGGGTCCTCGCCGATGACGGCGTAGTGGCCCGTGGCCACGTAGTCACACTCCAGCTGGCGCGCCTTGTCGAGGAAGGCCGAGAACTTCACATACCGGTTGCACGCGATGCACGGGTTAGGCGTACGGCCCTTCGCGTACTCCTCGACAAAGTAGTCGATCACTGTGCCGGCAAACTGGCCCTGAAAGTTCATCACATAGTAGGGAATTTCCAGCCGGTTGGCAACCGCGCGGGCATCCTCCACCGCTCCCAGGGAGCAGCAGCCGGAGTGCTCGTTCTGCGCGATCTCTTCCGGAATATCGTCAGTCCAGGTGTTCATGGTCACCCCGATCACCTCATAGCCCTGCTCCACCAGCTGGGCCGCGGCCACCGAGGAGTCCACACCGCCGGACATCGCCATCAGCACACGCTTCTGCTTGCTCATTTTTGTTTCACCTTCATTTTTGATCCCGGCGTGGCCGGGGAATTTGACTCAGCTATCAAAAACCGATGGGCGCTGCGCCTCGTCCCGGCCCGGTGCCACCGATGGGGGCGCCGGCATATAGCAGGGCCTCGCCGTTGATGGGACCGCCCGATCCAAGATAGATGAATGGCAGCGGAAAGGCGGCGGCACTGACACCCCTGAAGCCGGTGCTGACTACGCCGCCGATTGGATGGCCGCCGCTGAAGAACAGGTAGCCGGGTTCGATGGGCGCCGGCCCGGCGCCGAAGCCCCCGATGGCATGCGGCGCCAGCCCTAGCAGGCTGTACCGGGCCGGTATCGGGTGCGGGCGCTGGTAGTACGGTACGGCCCAGCCGGGATATGGGATGAACATAGCATACGCTCCTCTGCAGGGGGCTATATGCTACGTTATGTTGCGCGGGTAGTGCGGTTGAGATATTTTATAGCCGCAGATTTCGCAGATCACGCGGATTCAGATATATAATTACATATTTGCCTGGTAATGATCATTTTTGTCCATCAGCGTAATCTGCGAAATCTGCGGCAAAAAATGTCCCGCGGCCAGAGGTTACACACCCTACAAAGCGCCAGCCCTGCCCACCCTCAGGGCAGGCAGGGCAAGACGCGCAAGGCTATGCCCGGGGCGCCAGCTTCCGCAGGAACTCCACCGACTTCGCAAACTCAGCCACCGCGTAGTCGACATCTTCCG
>JAQBPS010000302.1 GCA_028287415.1 Bacillota bacterium
CTTCGCAGCAGACGGTAGAGCGCATAACCGACACCGCCCAGCACCAAGACGTAGGCCAGCACCGGCAGTAAGATTGCCAGGAAGACGGCCAGATCGCCTGTGAAATTGGCCAGGCCGCTCGTGGAACTGCGGAATCCGAGCTTAACGCGCTCCCAGACATTCCTGGGCGCTGCGATCGGCGCCGGCGCACCCGGCTCGTAGAGATTGACGCTGATTGTGCTGAAATCGACCCGGCTGGCGAGCACCTTGATCTTGCCCTGCATCGACTCGAGGTCAGCCGTGACCCGGCTGATCTCCTGCTCCAGGTCCATCATCTCCTTGATGGAGCCGCTGCGCTCGTAGAGCTTGTTCAGCTGCTGGAGATGGAGCTGCTGGGTCTTGATGCGGGCCTCCAGGTCGACGTACTGCTCAGTCACATCTTCGGTCCACTCCCGCCGCTGAGTGACGTCGCCGAGCCCGTTGATCAGGTCGATCACGCTACCGTATTGGCTGGCGGGGACCCGCACGGTCATGTTAATTGTGCGGCCCTGTTGCTGCGTACCGGACTGCTTGGTCTCTTGCACATAGCCCCCGGAGGCGCGCACCACCTGCCCAATGTGGGCGACTGCATCGTCCGAGTTCTTCACCTTGACGTCGAACTGGGCATTCTGGATAATCTTGCGATCGGCGGGCAGGGGCGTGGCGGCGGCGAGCAGGGGCGTGGCGGCGGCGAGCAGGGGCGTGCCGGCAGCGGGCGGGGCGCCGGGCACCGGGCTGGCGCTGGGAGCAGTGGTGGCCGGTGCAGCAGAGTCCTTCGCGACCGAGCTGCTTGCCGAGGAACCGGTAGCCGAAGAACTCTTCCCCCCGCTGCTGCACCCTGCCAACAGAGCGCCAACGAACAGCACGAGACCAGCCAGGGACAGGATGCGTCTCATACAGGTGCCCCCTCTGCGCTTATGAGCGCTTCTATCTGCCCGTTTAGACGCCGCACAATCCCCACAAGTTTCAGACAGAAACAAAACCCCAGCGCCATGTTGGCGCTGGGGTTTTGTTGTGTGATGCTAAATCTTGTACACGGCGGAAGCGCTGGCCACGGCGGCACCGCGGTCGCAGCGGTACCCCTGCTCGGCGAGGGCCTGCTCCATGGCGCCCAGGAGCGTGACCACCGGGTGCATGCTGGCATTGACGCCCATGACGCCGACCCGCCAGGTCTTGCCCGCCAGCGGGCCGAAACCGCCGGAGATCTCAATGTTCATCTCCAGGAGGCGCTGCCGCAGGGCCGCATCGTTGATGCCGTCAGGAATGTTGACCACCTTCAGCATTGGCAGGCGCGGCCCCTGGGTGAACAGGCTCAGCCCCATCGCCTCCAGGCCGGCGTCAAACGCCCGGCTGGCCTTTGCGTGCCGCTCAAAGCGGTTCTCAAGCCCCTCCTCCAGGACAATCCGCAGCGCCTCGCGCATCGCATAGATCATGCTGATCGGACCGGTGTGATGGAACACCCGGTTGTTCGCCTTGCCGTCGCCCCAGTATGCGAAGAGCAAGTTCAGGTCCAGGTACCAGGACTGCACCTTGTGGGAGCGCTTCCGCACCGCCTCGATCGCCCGGGGGCCATACGTGACAGGCGAAAGTCCGGGTGGGGCGCCCAGGCACTTCTGCGAGCAGGAGGCGGCCGCATCAATGTCCCACTCGTCGATCTTGACCGGGAGGCCGCCCAGCGACGTGACGCAGTCCAGTGCGATCAGGGCGCCGTACCGGTGGGCGATCTCCGCCACCTCCGCCACCGGCTGCTGGGCGCCCGTGCTGGTCTCCGCATGCACCAGGGCGATCAGCTTGGCGGGCTTGCGCCGCAGCTCCTCCTCAAAGCGCTCCGGCGGGATCACCTCGCCGAACGGCGCTTCGATTATCCGCACATTCGCACCGGTCCGGGAGGCGACCTCAGCGATGCGCTGGCCAAAGTAGCCGATGATCCCGACGATCACGTCATCGCCGGGCTCCAGGAGGTTGACCATCATGGACTCAATGCCGGCGCTGCCGGTGGCAGACATGGGCACCGTGTGGTGGTTCTTGGTCTGGTACACCTCACGCAGCCATGACATGGTCTCATCCATAATTGCGAGGAACGCCGGGTCCAGGTGACCGATCACCGGCGTCGACATAGCCCGCAAGATGCGGGGGTCGGCGTTGGACGGGCCCGGGCCCATAAGCAGGCGCACCGGCGGGTTCAGTTCGGGCAGGCGCAGGGTCACAACAGAATCCCCCTTTGATCAGATCGGATTGCTAAACTTATTGCTTCGACCCGAAACGAGTCGGCTCCTACTGCTCCGCACGGAACCAATAATTAACCGGCACCCCACTGTCGGAGTGCCGGTTTGCGACTGAAGGCAGGACGAGTGCGAGGCGGAATCAGTGTACAGTGTGCTCCTCGTTCTCCTCATCCTCCTCGTCCTCTTCCAGGTCAATTTCGTCCTCGCCGTCCTCAGCGTCGCCTTCTTCCTCTTCTTCCATGCCAGCGCTGGCAATGACCTCCTCGGTCGCGAAGATGGGTGCGCCGGCGCGCAGGGCCACGGCGATGGCGTCGCTGGGGCGGGCATCCAATTCAAGCCGGTTCCCGTCGGGCTGGACGAGCACCAGATTGGCAAAGAAGGTCTTGTCGCGAAATTCGCGGATCTGCACTTCAGCGACGCTCGCACCCAGGCTTTCGATCACCTGGAGGAGCAAGTCATGGGTGAGCGGGCGCGGCGCTTTGACGCCCTCTGCCTCCATGGCGACAGCCCGGCCTTCCAGCAGGCCGACTTCCATCACCAGCAACCGCTCCAGCTCCGGGGCCCGCAGCACCAGGATGACGCCGGCGGTCTCCTCCACCATGCCCACGCTGACCAGGCTCAGGCGAATCATGGCAAGCCCCCCTTTCCCGACTAGTATACCCTTCCCGTCAAGCCAGGGCAATCTCGCGGGGCCGCCCGGTGGACGGCGTTTCATTACTCGCCTATACTGGAAAGCATGGGTATTGCCCTACGGGGACGGGGGAGGAACGCACGTGATTACGGTAAGACTGTTTGCAGCGGCGGCGGAGGCTGTGGGTCGCCGTCAGCTTGAAGGTGATTGGGCGGGATCGACCCCGTCGCAGGTGCTGGCCGGGCTCCAGGAGCAGTTCCCGGCCCTGGCCAGGCTGGCGCCGTCGCTGGCCGTCGCCGTCAACCGGGAGTATGTGGACGGTGACCCCATGCTCAAGGACGGCGATGAGATCGCGCTGATTCCACCCGTGAGCGGCGGATCAGGTGAGCCGGAGGCTGCGCCGCAACGGCCGCCCTTTGAGGTAACGGATGCGCCACTCTCCGCTGACGAGGTTGCGGCGAGGGTGACGAACCCGCACTCGGGCGCCACGCTTGTGTTCGTGGGCACTGTCCGGGAGTGGACGAAGGGGCGGCGGACCGTACTGCTTGAGTACGAAGCCTACCCGGAGATGGCCGTCGCACAGATGCAGGTAATCGGCCGTGAAATCGATGAGCGCTGGCCGGGCACCAGCGTGGCAATCGTGCACCGGGTAGGCCGGCTGGCCGTCACAGAGCCCAGCGTAATCATCGCCGTGGCCACCCCCCACCGGGCGGATGCCTTTGACGCCTGCCGCCACGCGATCGAGCGGCTCAAGCAGATCGTGCCGATCTGGAAAAAGGAGATCTGGGACGACGGTGAGGAGTGGGTCGGGTCTCAGCTCGGCCCGGACTGGATGCATACTGAGGGATAAGTATAGCGTTTTTTATGGCCACGGATTTCACGGATTACACAGATTTCCGATCATAAGACGGATTTTACCCTCGCACCATCATGTGAACGGCAGGGGTTAGGTATTTATAATATTTTATTTGTCGGGTAATTGCCTCTGGACAGGCGCCCTGCCAATCTGTGTTTGGTTTCGAAATCTGTGGTAAGCCGTGAAATCCGTGGCCATATAATGTCCCATTCGTAAAGGCCGCCCCACGTGATACGTGAGGCGGCCCCTTAGTTTACATGAACTCATCCGCCGGGCCGATCTGCTTGAGCGCTTGCCCCACCGCGGGCGCAACCGGGTTCCGGCCCCGACGCTCCAGGAGGAGCCCCGCTTCGCCATGCGGGGTCAACACACCGTCGGCATGGCAGGTGTCGCAGTGGTAGCGGCCTGTCTCCTGATCGATCGCGAGGGTCGGCTCGTCGCTCTGGTGGTATGGGCACATGACATAGCGCACATCATCAGCCGCCATGGGCATCACCTCGAGCGTAGGATGCCCGCGAAAACGACCCGCCTTCCGTCAAGGCCGGTCGTTTTCGCGTTCAGCTGTCAGGCGTCGCGGTTCTTCTCGTACATCAGCCTGACGCCCTGGAGCGTCAGGTGCGGGTCGATCAGTTCAATCGTCCGGCTCTCAACAGCCACAAGGTGCGCCAGCCCGCCGGTTGCCACCACCACCGGCTCGGGGCCGTCCGGGGCGATCTCCCGGGCGAGGCGCCGCACCAGGCCGTCGGCCTGTCCGGCAAAACCGTAGATGATGCCGGACTGGAGGCTGGCCACGATATTTTTGCCCAACACCTGGCGGGGGCGGGCCAGCTCGATGCGCTGGAGCCGGGCGGCGCTGCGGGCGAGCGCCTCCGTGGAAATGCCGACGCCGGGCGCAATGCAGCCGCCCAGGTACTCACCTGCCGCGCTGACACACTCCAGCTTCGTGGCCGTGCCAAAGTCCACTACGATCGCCGGCCGCCCGCGGGGCGCCCCGTATATCTCCCAGGCGGCCAGCGCATTCACCAGGCGGTCGGTGCCCAGCGCCGATACGTTGTCGTAGTAGACGGCGGGCAGACTCCGGAGGCCGCTGTTCAGCTCGACCAG
>JAQBPS010000303.1 GCA_028287415.1 Bacillota bacterium
GACTTCGACGGTTTCGTCGAGGCTGGCAAGGAGCCGCTCGCCACGGTGGCGTCCAAGAGCGGTTCGATCCGGGGCGTGCGTAACGATGTGGGCTTCGTGACGGCCCACGGTCGGCGGTACGTGATCAGCATGATGACGAAGGACTGCACGGATCCCCGCTTCTACGCGGACAACGAGGGCGCGCTGCTGCTGGCCGACCTCTCTGCCCTGATCTACCAGCATTTCGTGGTGGGGGCGTAGCTGGCAGCGTCGAGCGGCATGATCAGCCCGCTTGCGTCGGGGGCAAGCTAACGCCGGAGGTGGTCAACGATGACTGAAACAGCAAACGGTGTCCCCGGCCTGAGCGAGCCCACGCCCGACAACGTCCGCAGTGTGCGGGTGCTTGCCGGGCAGGGTGAGAAAGCTGATGAGAGTCCCCAGCGGGTCGCACGGCGTCAATACGGCCCGGGCCGCAACCGCGAGGCACAGCGCCCCGAGCGCCCGCCCGGAGATGCATTCCGTACGTAGCAGGTGGAGGTCTTCGTGCAGAACTGGGCCGGGAAGATCTACGAGCGGGGCCAGTCATTTGCCAATCCGGACAACCATTGAGATTCACGAGAAAACCCGGCGCCTCCATCAAGGAGAACGCCGGGCTCTTTCGTCATCGCAGTGGCCTGGCCCCGCCTGCCCCGGCTAAATTTTGCGTCCGGCCAGGCGAACCGTCAGGCATGCGCGTGACTCAGATAGGTGAGAGCGCTCTCAAACCTCCCCAATAGGGGTCGACACGAAGGCGACTCCGTCCGGCGACGAATCCGCTCTGGACGACCTCCTGGATCCGCCGCCACATACGATTATTTCGCAGGCACGAAAAAATTGTGAGGAAACCCGTAACTTCATGTTGGTTTTCTCGTTAGTAACACTGTAAATGTAAGCGTGGTGGCGGAAGCGTCAACGGGAGGGACCGGGAATGGCAACGATACCGGACGAACTACTGGTACACAGGGCGCAGCTTGGCGATCACGCGGCCCTTTGCGACCTGATTAACCGCTATGAGCGCAAAACATATAACCTGGCGTACCGCCTCATGGGCAATCATGCGGATGCCTCCGATGCCGCCCAGGAGGCCCTGGTCCGGGTCTATACCCGCCTGCACAATTTCCGCGGCGACTCCGCCTTCTCCACCTGGCTGTTCCGCGTCGCCACCAATACCTGCCTCGACGAGCTGCGCCGCCGCAGCCGCGTGCGCCACGCGTCCCTGGACGAGACCATCCCGACCGATGACGGCGCCCTCCCCCGCCAGCCCGTCCACGAGGCCGAGACCCCGGTCGAGTGCGCCGAGCGGCACGAGGTGCAGGCCGCCGTGCATCGGGCGATCAACCGGCTGCCCGCGGAGTACCGCATTGTCGTCGTGATGCGGGACATCCAGGACTACTCCTACCACGAAATCGCTGCGATACTCGACACATCGCTGGGCACGGTCAAGTCCCGCCTGCACCGGGCCCGCCACGCCCTGCGGGCGATCCTGAGCAGCACCGAAGCCGTCCGCCTGGAAATCGCCAGGATCGCCGGCTGAAGCCGCAGTCATAACCAAAGTCCCCCGGAGCAACTGCCCCGGGGGACTTCGTTTTCGCACTTAGGCCTCGTAGTCTACGACTAGCGAGTTCTCGCACACCTCGGCCACGTAGCTCTTGACCTTCACGTGCTCCGGGTGCGGCCCATACACCGCCAGCCCTTCCTTACTCTCGAAGCGCACCACCAGGCCGATCCCGTACCCCATCCCCCGCTCCGGGCTGATGTTCTTGCCAACCGTCAGACTGATGATGCCCGCCGGCACACTCTCCTTCAGCCCCCGCAGCATCGCCATCAGCTTCTGCTCCTGCTCCGGCGTCGCCCCCGGCTTCAGCTTGAAACAAACGATGTGTTCAACCACAACAGCCACCCCTTCCAAGTCTTACCCGTTTCATGATGCCGGTTTGCCTCCGCCGATGCAAGAGCACGCTAAAGTGTTGCTGTTAGCCGGCCATCCTGTTATCTTGAAAGATGGCAGCTTTACGGGAGGAATCAGCGTGAACAAAGCCATCTGCGTCTACAGTTCATCCAGTGACGCGGTCTCCAGCAACTTCTTCGACGCAGCCCGGGCGCTCGGCGCCGAAATGGCCCGGCGGGAGCATCCCCTGGTCTACGGCGGGTCCGACGTGGGCTTGATGGGCGCCATTGCCCGCTCGGTTCACGAGCATGGCGGCAAGGTGATCGGGGTGATCCCCGAAGCGCTGCTCGACTGGGGCGTCGCTTACAAGGATGCCGACGAGTTGATCGTCACCAAGGGCATGCGCGAGCGCAAGGCCATGATGGAGGAGCGTGCGGAGGCCTTTGTTGCCCTGCCGGGCGGTTTCGGCACCCTCGAAGAGGTCTTCGAGATCCTCACCCTGAAGCAGCTCCAGTATCATACAAAGCCGATCGCCCTGCTTGATGTTGACGGCTTCTACGAACCCTTCAACAAGCTCTGCGAGCATATGTATGAGCAGAAGTTCGCCCAACCGACTTACCGGCAGCTTTACCGGGTCACCCCGGACATTGACAGCCTGTTCGCCTACCTGGAAACATATCAGCCGCCCACCCCGGAAGTAAAGTGGACCGGGTCCCGCGGGTGAGCAACAGCACCGCGCCCATGAGAGGAGAATGCGGGTATCGCCACGCTCTTATTGATTGACGGCGGCTTAATCTTCCGCACTTTCTTCGCGCTCCCGCCTATGCAAGATCCGACCGGGCGCCCCGTTAATGGCGTCTACGGCTTCATCAATATGACGCTCCGGGAGATCGATGCGATCGGGCCGACGCATCTGGCCGTCGCGTTTGATGTGCCCATTGCGACTAACCGCCGCACCCATGTCTATGCGGACTACAAGGGCAACCGGGCTGAGTGCCCGCCGGACCTGGCGCCGCAGTTCGCCATCCTCCGGGAGGTGCTGACCGCCCTCAACCTCCCCTGGTTCCAGGTGCCGGGCTATGAGGCGGATGATATCCTCGGCACGCTCTCCCGCACGGGCGAGGAGGCCGGCATGGATGTGAGCATCCTCACCGGCGACCGGGATGTGCTCCAGTTGCTGAGCGGCCCCACGCAGGTCCGCTACGTCAAGAAGCTGAACAACCCCGAAACCTATGACGTCCCCCGCTTCGCTCAGGAGTTCGGGCTGTTGCCGGCCCAGCTGACGTGCCTGAAGGGGCTCGCCGGCGATGCCTCGGACAACATCCCCGGCATCCATGGCATTGGCGCCAAGACCGCCGTCAAGCTGCTCCAGGAGTTCGAAACGCTCGAGGCCTGCCTGGACAACGCCCACACGCAGAAGGGCAAGCTCCGGGAGCGCCTGGAGGGCGGTCGCGAGATCGCCCTGCTCTCCAAGCGCCTGGCGACGATCGACCGGGACGTGCCGGAGCTGCCGGGCGTTCACGCCTGCGACCTGGCGATCAACCGGGATCTGGGTCGCAGCAAGTTCGAGGAGCTCCGGTTCCGCTCGCTTTTACCCAGAATGGCGGTGTAGGCTTTGCATATTGGACTCGATCTTGATGGCGTAATCGTCAACTCCATCAGCCGGTGGATTGACGTGCTGAACCGCATGGCCGGCACCAGCTACACACCCGAAGAACTGCCGGACACCCACGGCTCGCCGGATCGGGCTACGATCTCTGACCGGCACGAGCTGGAGATGCTGATCGTTGCGGGCCCCGTGGACGGCGCCGTGACTGCACTCACAGCGCTGCGGACGGCGGGCCATCAGTTGACCGTGATCACGGCCCGCACGCCGCGCCTGTGCGAGCTGACCGAGGCCTGGTTGCGGTACCACGGCATCACCGTCGACCGGCTCCACTTCCTCGCGGGTGGCAGCAAGGTGCCCGCGGCACTCGCTGAGGGAATTGACCTCATGGTCGAGGATGCCCCGCACAACGCCAACGCCCTCGCCGAAGCCGGTGTGCCAGTACTGCTGTTTGGCACCCCGTACAACGTTGGTGTGACCCACCCCCTCATCCAGCGGTGCGAGGGTTGGGAAGCGGTGACGGCTGAAATCACGGCCTGGCCTGTGGGGCAGCTTGGTGCCTGAACATAAGCCCGCAACCCCGGTTGCGGGCTTAGTTATTTTTCTGATTCGGCTCCTTTGCGCATGGAATATGGAGGTGTTTCGATAGCAGTAGGAGTATGCTTTCTACAACACACCCACGCTCTGGCACTTTCCTCAGGAGGAACGATCATGGACATTCAGCAGCTAAAACACCGCGTCTGTGAGTACCTGGACGAGCAACGGGACCGCTTCGAACTGGTCGCCCGCCAGATTCATCGCACGCCCGAGCTGGGGTTTGAAGAGCGCTTCGCGCAGACGGTCCTGACCAGCCTGCTCGCGGAGGGGGGCTTTCTGGTGGAGCCCGGCGTTGCCGACCTGCCCACATCGTGGCGGGCCACGTTCGGCCAGAGCGGCCCCCGCATCGCCTTCCTGTCGGAGTATGACGCCCTCCCCGAGATCGGCCATGCCTGCGGCCATAACCTGATCGGGACGGGCGGCGTGGCGGCTGCGATGGCTCTCGCAGCCGTCTGGCCCGATGCGCCCGCGCAAATTCTCTCGATCGGCACGCCCGCCGAGGAGGGCGGCGGTGGCAAGGTGCTGATGGTCGACCGGGGCATCTTTGCCGATATCGACGCTGCGATGATGTTCCACCCATCGGGCGCGATCAACCTGGCGCACCGGCACGGCTTGGCGTGCCAGGGGCTGAACATCCGCTTCCGGGGCGCCCCCGCCCACGCTGCGGGCAGCCCGTGGAAGGGCGTCAACGCCCTGGACGCGATGATCCAGTTCTTCGTCAACGTGAGCACGCTGCGCCAGCAGATCCTGCCGGATGCCCGCCTCCACGGTGTCATCACGAACGGCGGCACGGCTGCGAACGTGATCCCTGAGTTCACGGAGGCGAGCTACCTGGTGCGGGCGCGGGATGCGGGCTACCTCGCCGTGCTGATGGAAAAGGTGAAGCGGTGTGGGGAGGCGGGCGCCCTGGCCA
>JAQBPS010000304.1 GCA_028287415.1 Bacillota bacterium
CCGAATCTGCGAAATCTGCGAAATCTGCGGCAAAATAAATGCCCGGAAAAAGCCATGCAATGATATCCCAGTACTGCAATGGGCTTCAATGTTCTTAAAGTAATTTTCACTATACCCCAAAGGTAGACCAATGACAAGGCTCCCAATGCGTGACATTGTTGCCCGCCCGGTGGCGTATGTCGGCTACTCGGTGGGGCGATACTACCCGGAGCATTCGAGAGTAGTGAGGTGAGCCCCGTGAGTCCCTTGGATTTCCTGGACCCATACACAGACCTGGCGCTGGAAGCGACAGCCGCCATGCGTGGGGACGCCCAGACCGAGATCCCCGGCGTGCGCATCAGCGAGGACAAGCTGGACCACGAGATTACCGTAAACTGGGTTGAGGTGATCAGCCCGGAGGGTGAGCATGCGATCGGCAAGCCCATGGGCAACTACATTACCATCGACTGCGCCGAACTGCACCGGCGCAACCGCGACGTGCAGGAAGCGGTCGGCAAGGTGCTGATCGACAAGCTCGACAAGCTGTTGTCACTCGGCCCCAACACGAGCGCCCTCATCGTCGGCCTCGGCAACTGGCACGCCACCCCGGACGCACTCGGCCCCAGGGTCACGGCCAAGCTGCTGGTCACCCGGCACCTCAAGGACTTCGTGCCCCCCGAGGTTGCGGGCGGACTGCGCCCCGTAGCAGCGATCTCGCCGGGGGTGCTGGGCATCACCGGCATCGAGACCGCGGAGATCATCAACGGCATCGTCGAGCGGGTCAAGCCGGATGTCGTCATCTGCATTGACGCCCTGGCGGCCCGCAGCCTGGAGCGCATCGGCACGACCATCCAGATCGCCGACACGGGCATCAACCCCGGATCCGGCATCGGCAACCAGCGCAGGGGGCTGAACCGGGAAACGCTGGGGGTGCCGGTCATCGCCATGGGCGTGCCAACAGTGGTACACGCCGCGAACATTGTCCACGACTCGATGGAGGCGCTGGCGAACGAATTCAAGCACCGCAAGGCGTTCTTCCAGCTGTTCAACACGCCCGGCGAGCGGCGGCTGATGATCCAGCAGGTGCTGACGCCGTCCGTCGGTCAGCTGGTTGTCACGCCGAAGGAGATCGACGATATGATCGAAGATATGGCGAAGATTCTGGCCGGCAGCCTGAATGCGGTGCTGCACACCAGCATCACGGCACAGGAGATGCTCAAGTACGTGAACTGATGAAAAAACAAGGGGGCTCCGAAGAGCCCCCATTTCTACCAAATCAGTCCGTTAGCGAGCGCCGCCGGCGCCGCCCGCCCCGCCGCCCTGGATCAGGCCGCCGAGCTGGCTCTCGGCCAGAGCGATCATCTTCTTGACCATGTAGCCACCAACAGAACCGTTGACACGGCTGGGCAGGTCGCCGCGGAACCCCTGGTTGTAGTTGGCGATACCGAGCTCAGCAGCCGTCTCCTGCTTCAACTGCTGGAGAGCAACCTGCGCCTGAGCTACAAGATACTCGCCACTACGACCGCCGCCGCCGCCGCCGCCACCGCCGCCGCCACCGCCGCCACCGCTGTAACCACTCATCTGTGAAGACCTCCTTGTTCTGTTGATGGCTTTAATGTGCGACGTTTTGGCCCCCGGCATGCGTAGTATGATTTGCCATAACCCGGCCCGTGACGGCGGCGGTAACCTACGGTTCGACGGCCTCGATGCGCGCGCCGAGGCTGCGCAAGTCGTCAAAAAAACCCGGGTATGATTTTGCGATGTGGTGGGCGTCACGAATCAGCACCGGCTCCTGGCTGCGCAGTGCGCAGATCGTCAGGCCCATGATCACCCGGTGGTCGATATGGCTCTCGACCGTAACGCCGCCCGGCAAGCCTTCCGGCCGGCCCGTGACAATCAGCTCGGCCGGGCCTTCCTCAACAAGGGCGCCGAGTTTGAGCAGCTCCCGGCGATAGTCGCTGATGCGATCGCATTCCTTGTACCGCAAGTTCGCTACATTGTAGTAAATCGTCTGGCCGGCGGCAAAAACGGCGGCTGCGGTCAGGGCCAGAACCGCATCGGTAAACTTGTCGCCATCAAAGGTCGCGCCGGTGAGCGGACGGCCGCCGCGGATGCGGACCTGCTGGCCGTCATGGCTGATATCGGCGCCCATCGCGGCGAGCACGTCCATTGCGGCGCGCTCGCCCTGTTCGTCGCGCAGCAGGCGCAGGATTGTCACGTCCGAGGGCACACTAACAGCAGCGGCCATGAGTGCAGCCGAGCCGGGGTAGTCACCGGGGACGGTGTACTCGCGCGGCTGGTACGCTTGGCCGGCGGGAATGCGGAACTGGCGCAGGTCGTCGCTCGCTTCAATGGTGATGCCGGCCTCGCGCAGTACCTGGAGCGTCTGGCGGATGGGCGGCTGGGACTTCATGTCGCCCGTGACAGTGATGTGCACAGCCTCGCCGATCAGCGGGGCGGCGAAGAGCAGGGCCGTCGTGTACTGGCTGGAGATCTCGCCGCTGACGGTGACGGTGCCGCCTTTCAGGTTGCCGCCGTAGATGGTGATGGGCAGCTTGCCATCCTGGCTGTCGGCCCGGGCGCCCAGCTGGGCCAGCGCTGTGAGGAGGTCGGCCTGAGGCCGCTTGCCGAGCGAGTCGCCATAGTCGGTCACGAAGGTGACTGCGGGCATCAGGGCGGCGCAGATGCCGATCAGGAACCGGAGGACAGCGCCGGCGTTGCCGGGGTTGAGCTCGGTGACCGGGTGGGGATGGCGGC
>JAQBPS010000336.1 GCA_028287415.1 Bacillota bacterium
GCCGCCAGGCGGGGCACAGCCTTGAGCGACTCCACCCGGCCCAGACCCTCGATCGCATGCCTCTGCACGGCGGGGCTGGGGTCAGCCAGCAGGTCAAGAAAGAGTCCTTCGATGCCGGCCGCCCGCAGGTCGGCGATGCTGACGGCAATGTCGCCATCCCCCGCCGCTGCTTCGGCCGGCGCCTCGAGGCTGCGGACCGCGTCGGTGGCCGCCTTGTTCACATCAATGGCGGCGGTCTGCCGTGCGAGATGCCGCAGGGCGGGCAACGCCCCGATCCCGCCGACCCGGGCAAGGCTCCGGCAGAGCTCGGCGAGCACGGCGGGCTGTTCGTCGGTCTGGAGGGCGGCCAGGAGGGGCTCCTCCGCCCGCCGGTCGGCGGTGTCGCCCAGGAGCTGGGCGGTCCTCGTGCGGCCGTTTTCGTCGTGGCCCTTCAGGTCGGCGGCCAGGCGGGCGAGGTTCGCCCGGGCAGCGAGCAGCGCCAGCTCCCGGGCCGCGGCCACCCGCTCCCGCTGGGCGTCCCCAAGGGCCGCCCGCACCCGGCTTGCCATGCCCGCGACATAGACGGCCACCTGCTGTTGGGTCTCGTCAAACGTCTCTTCCATCATCTGAGACAGCTCCCTTCGCAGCGTTTCACGGCCGCGCGAGAGACGGGTGTCGAAGGCGGCACGGGAGATGCCGAGTCGGCTGGCGGCCTCAGCCGGGGCGAGGCCGCTCAGGTAGTGCATCACCACAGCGGCCCGGGGACCCTCGGGCAGCGACCGCAGGGAGCTGAGCAGCTCGTCCCGCAGCAGCGCCTGATCCACAGGTGCCGACTCGTCTTGTTGAAGATGCTCCTCCAGGGGGATCGTCTGTCGGTGCGACTGCTGCCGCAGGTGCGACTTGGCCAGGTTGGCCGCGATCTGCCGCAGCCAGCTGCCGAAGCGCTCCGGGCGGTGGAGCGTGCCCAGGGCGGTGTACGCCTTGAGCAGTGCCTCCTGGGTCAGGTCCCGGGCGGTCTCGGTGCTGCCGACAAAGGTGTAGATCAATCCCAGCAAGGTCGGCGTGTACCGATCGGCCAGCACCCCGAAGCTGTCGGCATCGCCGCCGACCGCCCGCAGGATCAGCTCCAGCTCATCCGCGTCCATCTGCTCAAACCCTTTCTTGCGCGGTCCGTGAGTATGACGCTGATGAGGGGCGGTTTCTTACATGCCAGGATATCGGAAGGTGGTGAGAAACTCTTTGTTGCCCTCGGTGCCGAGCACCGGGGACTCAATCACATCGGTCGTGCGCAGGCCGAGGGCGATCGCACCGGTCAGCACCCGGTCAACCGCCGCCCGGTGGTGCTTGGGCTCCCTGACGACCCCCCGATTCCCGACCGCCGCCCGGCCGACCTCGAACTGGGGCTTGATCAGGGCGACAATCTTCCCGCCAGGGGCCATCAGGCGCACGACCGCCGGCAGGACGAGGGTGAGCGAGATAAAGGAGACGTCGATGGAGACCAGGGCCGGCGGCTGGGGCAGCGACGGGAGGGTGCGGATGTCGGTCCCCTCCATCACCACCACCCGGGGGTCACGGCGCAGGTCTGCGTGGAGCTGCTCCCTGCCGACATCGACGGTGTAGACGAGGGCCGCACCCCGCTGGAGCAGGCAGTCGGTGAAGCCGCCGGTGGAGGCACCGACATCCATGCAGATGAGACCGGCCGGGCTGACGTCGAAGCGGTCGAGCGCGGCCTCCAGCTTCAGGCCGCCGCGGCCCACATAGCCGATCGGGTCACCGGTTACTGTCAGCTCATCGCCCTCGGTGACCTTGAGGGATGGTTTTGCGGCGGGCTTGCCATTGAGGAGCACCAACCCCGCGGTAATCGCCGCCTGCGCCCGCTCCCGGGACGGCGCCAGGCCTCGCTGGACCAGGGCTACATCGAGCCGGACTTCGGACATGTGCATTTCTCCTTGAATCAGTTATCATGGGACTTAACGTTTACGCCCGGAGGCGGTCCTATGGCATCGGAAAATCATGTGAAAACCCTCGCGCTAACGGCTGGCAACCTTGCGGTGCTAGCAGCCGGAGGGCACCCTGTCTACCTCGTCAAGGCGCCGGATGCGCCCAGCTGGGACTACGACCGACCGATTCGGGTGGTTGAGCTGCCTGAGCTGCGTTTCAAGCGGCACCTGCTGATGTATGAGACGCACGGGCACCGGGAGGCGCTCGAGCTTGAGGTGATCTCTGGTACCCCGCCATCTCGGTCTGAGCTGATTGGCAAGACGCTGGTGCAGGACTGAGTCCGGCCCAGCCGAGCCCCATCGTCGCGGCGGAGCGGCTTATCCTTGTAATGATTCTCACCATGGACGGCGTCCTCGTTCGCCCGCCTACCGAGTCGGGTAGCGCTGCCACTGCGGTGCCGCCCATGCCTGCGAATCTTGAACTGGCCGCTCCGATGCTCCTCCGGGGCCCGACCGGAGTGGGCCCGAACCGGAGGGGGC
The DNA here is from genome assembly GCA_028287415.1 of Bacillota bacterium. Classification (GTDB taxonomy): domain Bacteria; phylum Bacillota; class Sulfobacillia; order Symbiobacteriales; family Symbiobacteriaceae; genus RYN-353. The sequence continues at coordinate 2,460 of JAQBPS010000336.1, forward strand.
GCGGCCGGACTGGGCCCGACGGGGAGTGGGACCGGTTAGAGGCGTCTTCAGTCTAGTCTCGCCGTTGCAGAGCGACCGGGACGGCGGTCCCCAGCAAGAGCTCAGCGGTTCGTGCGTGGAGCATCAGTTGCACGATCACTCCGGCCTGAGGGGGAACTTGCGGGAAAGGGTCGCGGGCGCCCGGGGCAACTTGGCGCTTCTGGCCCGCGACGATCACGAGCCAGACCGGCTCTCGCTCTGCGGGGCCGTGGTCGACCTGGATGTGGTCGCTGGTGAAAGTGGCCAGGACCTCCCGGTGGGCCCAGATCTCCAGCGTATCGCCGAGGTGCAGGTCCTGGTGAGCGATGGCGTAGGCCTGTGCCTGCTCGAACGCCGGCGTGACGTCGCCCTCATCCCAGCGGATGTGAAACTGTGCGAACGGCGCCTGGTAATCCCAGGCATCAAGCGCCCGGCTGCGCGGCGCATCGTCATTCTCTATGGCCACTGAAAGCAACACCCCCGTGGTAAGAGCCACGGGGGTTAGTTTTCGCCAATCGGGCTGGAAGCTCCTATCAAAATTTCCGTCGCCTCCATAGAACTACCGGGCATCAATGGCCGGCCACCACCATAATGACCGACAGCACCAGACCTGCAAGCCCGGTGGTGATGCCACACAGCGCGACCAGCCCGGGGAGCGGCGATTCAGGCACGGCGGACTGCACCGGCACCCTCTCAACTGCAATGCGGGCCGAACCGCGGGCGCCACTGCCCGCGGTTCGGCCGCCCTCTTGCAAAAGCTACTTCCCGCCCGCCCAGTCCCGCTCGAAAGCCGCACCATAGAACGCCGCCGCCGCTTCGCTCTCCACGATCAGCCCCATCTCCCGGTTCTCAAGCGGACTGTTCTCAGTCCAGTTGATGCTGCTGATCAGTACCTTCCGGCCATCGATGATCAGGCCCTTGTTGTGGATGCTCATGCCCGTCGCCTTCGCATCGAGGATGCGGGCCTCCAGCGGCAGTCTCTCCGCCGACCCCAGCGACTGGACCCACTGGCGTGTGTTGCTGTTGTCCCGCGGCTCCTGGCTGTTCAGGAATGCACCGTCCATCAGCACCCGGACCCGCACGCCCCTCCGGGCGGCCGCCACGACCTCCGCCAGGAACAGGTTGGGCGTCGCTGCCACCGACGCACCCGCCCCGTGACCCCAGAACAAACTAAGCGAAGCCTGCTGCACATCAAGCGTCGTGGCAGCGCTCCGAATCAGGCCGCAGATGGCCTGGCTCTGCAACAGCGCGTGGTCCGGGGCAAAGAACGCCGTGACCGTCAGCGGCGTACCAATCTGGACGGGGGCAATCGGCTGAGGCAGGGCCCGCTGCGGCTCGGTCACAAGCCGTGGCGCAGTGCGCAGCACATGCTGGGTGTCCGGGTTGAACGGCACGCTGTCCAGGCTGGCCGAGTTCCAGTCGCCCGCAAACACCCTGCTGAGATGGTCCGCCAGCGCCGCCGAATCCAGCACCAGGCCCCATCCCCGGTGTCCTGTCAGCTGGGAGCTGGGCACGCTCGTGTTCGTCCAGTTGTCTGACATCATCAGGCACAGGTGCCCGTCTGCGACCGCATACTTGGCGTGGTCGAAACGGTACCGCTTGAAGCCGTCCGCAGCACGATGCAGCAGCTGCACCGGCACCCCGCCGGCCTGGAGCTTGACCATCGTCTCCCGGGCGTTCGGCGGCACCCCCATGAACGGCTCGCCCTCGAGCAGCAGCCGCACCGACACCTTCCGGCCGATGGCGGCGATCACCCGGTCAGCCAACTCCGGCTGGGTGAAGTGATACAGGTTGATATCAAGCCGGCGGCTCGCCTTGTCGATGAACTGGCTGATCACAGCAAAAGCGGAGTCGGGGCAGGTGAAGGCGGTGGCGCCGGGCACTGTGAATGTGGGGTAGGCCAGCTCGCTCTGGGCCGCCCGCACCATGCGCCGCGGCAGCCAATCGGTGCCCTGGCGCCAGGCGGCCGCCGAGGCGCCATCCGTGACGAAGTGGCCAGCCGAGTCGGCCCCCAGGCTATCCTCCATCACGGCCCGCTGGAACACAGTCCCCGCACTGCCGGCGCTGACAGCGGGGCCGCTCCAGCCCGGCACCGCCCGGCCGTTGCCCCACACGAAGGCGTCCAGCACGTCCCCGGCTTTG
>JAQBPS010000370.1 GCA_028287415.1 Bacillota bacterium
AGCGTGGATATGATCCTGCGACCGGGCGCCACCACCTCGGGCTTCAGCAGACTGTCCTGGGTAGTGCCGCGACTGCTGAAGAAGGCAAGCACATCATCGCTCGTGTCCGCCGTTCCACTGTCGTCCAGGGCCCCGACCGTCAGGGCGAAGCCATCGTTGCCGGGCGGAAAGCGGACGGCGTTGGCCGCATCGCCGCGGTTTCCGGCGGCCACAACCACGAAAATACCGGCCCGCCACAGACGCTCCACAGCGGCATCGAGGGGACTGGTCAGGTACGACATCTCAGCCGTACCGGTGAGCGAAATGTTCACGACCCGAATGTTGTACTTCACCCGATTGTCATAGACCCACTGCATGCCTTGGATCAGGTCGCCCTCCGTCGTGCTGCCCTGGTCATCTGCCACCTTGACGCCGATCACCTGCGCATCAGGCGCCACGCCGTAGTAGCGGCCCGAAGGGGCGCGCCCGGCGATGATGCCCGCGACATGGGTGCCATGGCCGTTCCCGTCGCTCCCTGTCAGGGCCTTCGGATTTGTATTGATGACGGTCAGGTGGTCCTTCAGGTCGTCATGCGGCTCGAACCCGGTGTCCAGCACGGCGACGCCGACCCCGCTCCCGGTGAGACCCGCCGTGTTCCAGACCGGGGGTGCGCCCACCGTCTGGTTGTACGTGGTCTGGAGGCCGCCACTGTCGATCGCCGTCAGTTTGAGCGGCGTGTCCACGCTGATGTACTGCACCAGAGCGCTCTTGCCCAGCGCTGCCACCATGGCCACCGGCAGCTCGGCCCGCAATCCGTTCACCAGGCGGAGTTTGCCATTCAGGCGGCCGCCAAATTTCGCTACCAGCAGAGCCGGGTCAGCGACGGGCCCCCGCAGCTGGATGATCACGGGGATTTTCGCCCCGGGCTGCTCCCTGACCAGGCGCCACAGGTGTGGATCAACGCTCCTGGGCATCTGGTCCTGGCCGCCCCGGACCGCCGCCGGTGCCATGCCCAGAGCCAGCCCGATGAACAGCAGCGCTACCAACATTCGCCGAACCGTCTGCATTACGATTCCTCCGTCCCCATAGGAACCGCCTAATATTCGTCTATAGTTGAATAGTTTTCTTGGTAATATGACTATAGGTTCCCGCAAATCGCTTGTCAATACAAAGTTTGGAAACTATAGGTGCAGAAAGGAAAGAGCAGCGCACCTTGTGTGGTACATGTACAACTAACCATCCTGCCGGATAGATAAAAATATTTCCGGTCCGGTAATCTGTGTTTTGGATTAAAATCCGTGTGATCCGTGAAATCCGTGGCCATATGAAAGGCCCACACAGCACAGCCAACAAGGAACACACCCCCTCCGGAGAGGGGGTGTGTCCCGCCTTCGAAACCTAGCGGCGGATCGTGACCGTGGTCGTGGCCGTCGCAGTCGCACCCTGGTTGTCCGTGACCGTCAGGGTAACCTGGAAGGTGCCGGCACGGGTGAAGCGGTGCAGCACCACGCTGCCCGAGCTGGTCCCGCCGTCCCCGAAGTTCCAGGCGTAGGAGACGATCCGGCCGTCCGGGTCCGAACTGCGGGAGCCGTCGAACCGCAGCGTCTGCCCCACCCGTCCGGTGGTCGGGCCGACGATCACGGCCGTCGGCGGCCGGTTGTTCGTGAACCGGAGCACACCGGGGGCCGTAGCCCGGGTCTCGTTGCCCGCCTGGTCAACTGCACGGAACCGTACATACGCCCTGGTGGCGGCGTACCCGCTGGGCACGGTCCACTCCGCCTGGTAGTGACCGGGGGTCACTTCCTGCAGCGCTGTCTCGCCCGGTTCCAGCGTCATGTCCGTCGGCCGGCCCCTGCCTGCGGTGCCACCAGCCGGGTCGACCACGACCTGGAAGGCGGCCAGCGCCAGCCCGGGCTCCGAGTCGAAAGCGACCGTCACATGGCCGCCAAACGCAAGGTTCTGATCCGTGGCGGGCTGCATGCCGGCGACCGCCGGGGCAACCGTGTCGATCCGCACCGTCCGCACTACCTGGGTCTGGTTGCGGGCCCGGTCAGCCGCGACCACCGTCAGCGTGTTCGCACCTTCCTGGCCGATCAGTTCAAGTAGGAAGCGGCCGGATCCGTCAACGGTGGCTGCCTGGCCATTCACCCGAACGCTCGCCAGATTGCTGTCAGCGGCGGTGCCCGTCACCTGGATCACCCGGCTCCGCTGCACCGAGCCATCACCAGGAGCGGTGATCGCCACGGCCGGCGGGACGGTGTCAAGGGTGACCGTGGTCGGGGCAGACGGGTCGGTGGTGCCGCTGCCGATGCCGCTGCCCGGCACGGTCGCCGTCGCGGTCAGCCGGTTCGGCCCCTCAGTGAGGGTGATGTCGGCCGCCCAGCTGCCGCCGGCGCCGGCCGCAACATGAGCCACCTCGGTACCGTTCTGGCTCAGGTTGACCGTGGTGCCCAGCGCCGATGCGCCGGTCACATGAGCCTGGGGCTGGTTCGTGAAGCTGCCGTCCGCCGGGGTGGCAATCACGGGTGCACCGGCAGCATAGCTGACCTGCGCCCGGATCATGAAATTGCCGCCCTGCGTCCACGGTGACCACACACCGCTGATCAGCTGGAAGTTGCGGTGGGTGTCAGGCGTCGAGGTGTCTGTCGCCATACCCGGCATGTTCGGATTGGGCTGGCTCTGGATGTAGACTACGTAGAAGTCGCCCGTCACCGTGATGCCGTAGGCGCTCAGGTCGACGTTGTTCCAGTCGCCGCGGACAGCGTTGTTGATCGTGATCGGACCGGCGAGCAGGTTGCCCGGGGTGCCGTCCGGGTTCGCACGGTAGATGGCCGCCTGGAAGCTATTGCCGCCGGGGGTCGGCCAGCTCGTGTCCCAGAGGAAGAAGCGGGCGCCGGTGATCACAACAGGCTGTCCCGGTGTCGGGGACATCCGAACGCCCCAGCCGTTGCCGGCTGCAAAGTAGCCCCAGGCGTTCTCAGCGTGACCATCGTCGTAGGCGATCTCGCCGGGCGTGCCGATGAAGGGGCGCAGGGTGAAGTTGAGCGTAACCGATGCGTGCGGGCCGACATCGGCCGCACTTGTGG
>JAQBPS010000381.1 GCA_028287415.1 Bacillota bacterium
CAGGGTCTGCTTGCACTCCGCGCCAACCTGTGCAGCAGCGAATGTGCAGCCTGCGGTCCACAGGGTCTGCTTGCACTCCGCGCCAACCTGGGCAGCAGCGAATGTGCAGCCTGCGGTCCACAGGGTCTGCTTGCACTCCGCGCCAACCTGGGCAGCGGCGAATGTGCAGCCTGCGGTCCACAGGGTCTGCTTGCACTCCGCGCCAACCTGGGCGGCCGCCAGAGTGCATGCGAGCGTGGTCAGGACCTGGCCGCATTCGCCGGCCACGTGCGCCGGCGACTCTGCCGTCGGAGCCCCGCCCGCACTGCCCAGGTACGCGCTGGTGAGCGGACCGGTAAGGAAGTTCGCCGCAGTCGCCGTGCTGGTCGCAGAATACGTCACCTGAGCCTTGGGATTGATAAAGTGAACCGTGCCGCCGGCAGGCAGCTTCTGGGACGCCAGGATGTCCGCGGTGTTCACCTCGACGTGGCTGTTCTTGCCAGTGCTGATCCGAACGATCTGGCCGTTGCTCTCGAGGATGTACCCCGTGATCACGGTTGCGTCCGGATGAGCCTCCGCCTTGGTGCGGATCGCCGTATAGAACTCGTCCACATTCAGATTCGGATCCATGGAACCACTCTCCGTAGCCATACTCAACCTCCTACGTTGGGATTCGGGAAACAAGCCCTTCTGATGATCCAGAAGAACGGTTTCAGGCCTCGCCGGCACTAGCGCCGCGAACGTCCCCTTAATATATTAAATTATATATCATCAAAGAAAAGTTTATATTATGTAAAATTACGATAATGGGACCACAGCCTCACAATGTGAGTCTGTGGTCCCATTGCTCAGTAGGACCTCGCGCACAACCGCTTCCCGAGCCGTACCGGAGCGCTTGGCGCCCGGCAGTAGCGGACACAATACCGGCGGGGAGGGTGATCGGAATGCACCACGCCGATCCGAAGCACGTGTCGCAGGTGTCGCTTGGGGAAACCTTCGTCCCCGACGTCACCATGACGATGGATGAGGCAGAGCGCATGGCTGAGGCGAAGCAGCGCGAACAGCAGCGGGCATCGGCGGAGCAGAAGGCAGCCGGGGCGGGGAATGCGCCGGCTGCCCCAGGGGGCGAGTAATGGGCATGCGCGAACGAGGCCGGGCATCCAGAAGGATGTCCGGCCTCTTGCCATACACTCGGCCCGCACCCTACCCCGGGCGCTTGGGCGCCAGCGCCACCGCCTGGCGGAGCGCCTCCTGAATGCTGCGTTCATCGGCGATCCCTTTGCCGGCAATGTCGAATGCCGTACCATGGTCCACACTGGTCCGGATAATCGGCAGGCCGACCGTGATGTTCACCCCGGCCTCCAGGCCGAGCACTTTAATCGGCCCGTGCCCCTGGTCGTGATACATTGCCACGACGATGTCAAAGTCGCCCCGGCCCGCCCGGAAGAAGAGCGTGTCCGCCGGCAGCGGTCCTTGCACGTTAATGCCCTCTGCCTGTGCCTGCGCTACGGCCGGTTCGATCTTCTCCGCTTCTTCCCCGTAACCGAACAGCCCATGCTCGCCCGCGTGCGGGTTGATCCCGCATACGCCGATCCGCGGCGACGCGATGCCCGCCTTCGACAGCGTTTCGTGCGCCAGGCGGATCACCCGGTAGACTCGCTCCGGGTTGATCTGCCGGATTGCATCAATCAGGCCGATATGGGTGGTGACATGGATGACGCGCAGCTTGGGCGCTGTGAGCATCATCGCAAAATCTTTCGTGCCGGTCAGGTCCCCGAGGATCTCCGTATGCCCGGGGTAGTTGTGACCGCCCTTGTGCAGCGCTTCCTTGTTCAGGGGTGCGGTGCAAATGGCGTCAATCATGCCGCGATTGGCCAGGGCGATCGCCCGCTCCAGGAAGCGGAATGCCGCATCACCGGCCTGCGCGGAGACTTCGCCGAACGGCAGGTCGGCCGGCACCAGGTCGAGATCCACACAGTCGACCGTCCCATACGTGTACGCGCCCTCGCCTGGCGCAGCGATGCGCTTCACTTTCAGCGGCACGTCGACAATGCGGCCCGCCCGCTCAAGGATCTTCGCGTCGCCGATGACGAGCGGCTGGCAGATCTGATACATCTCCGGGGCATTCAGTGCTTTCATGATGATTTCCGGGCCCACACCGGCCGGATCACCCATGGTAATGCCGACGACTGGTCTGCTCATGGAAAGTCTCCCCCTCTCAGCGCATCCATCGCACGGGCGAGCGTCTGCTCGGTACCGAAGGCGCCCGCTTTGGTCACCGCCAGCAAGTCAGGACCGCCTAGCATGCGGCTGATCGGCACGCCTGTCTCCAGTTCACGCAGCAGTTCCAGGCCGGTCACGCCCAGATGGCGGCAGACGGACACGGCGGTGTCGCCGCCCGTCATGATGACCGCCTGGAGGCGGCTCCCGGTGATCACCCCGGCCGCAATCGCCCCCAGCGCATCCGCGATGCGCTCGCCGACCGCCGTTGGCCCCATCTCCAGCGAGGCGCCCAGCGCCAGGGCTGCCGCCACCGCAGGCTCCTCACTGCCCACCGTCAGGATGATGTCACGCTCCTCTGCCAGTGCAGCGCGCAGCAGAGCGTCGCAGCGGTCTGTTTCGCTCTGGCAGACGTCCGCTGCTCGCAGGAGCTCGCGGGCGTCGAGCGTAACGGCCACCACGCCGGGGCGCTGCCGCGCCGCATCCACCTGCGCCCGCGCGATCGCCGCCCTTGAGCCCGCCACCAGCATGACGGGCCGGTCAGTGACGGGCAGCGGTGCGGACGCCAGGCCCTGACCCTTGAAGCCGAGCGCCTCCGGCACGTACTCTGCCAGCCCGGCTGACCCGACCCATAGCACGCGGTAGCCGCTGCCGGCCATCGTCGTGGCGATGTGGGCCAGGTCTTCCTCGCGGGCCGCATCGAAGACGATGATCGTGACAGCGCGCTCCAGCTGTGCGGCAACTGCGTTTAGCACCGCAGCCGGGCCCTGATCAAGCGTGTCCTGTGTGACCCGGCCCACCTGCCGCGCGGACTGTCGTGCGAACAGCTGCACGACGTCGGAGGTGGCGGGCGCCTTGGGATCACGGGCGATCTCCGTCTCCATGATGTCGATCCCATGCAGGTAATGCCGCCCCCCCACGGTGGTGCGGCCGAGCCGGGGAAAGGCGGGGGCGACGACCGCAAGGTCGAATGGCACCGCGTTCATGACGCCGTCGACCTCAGCCCCCGGATTGCCCCTCAGTGTCGAGTCCATTTTCTTGTAATAGTGGGTAACGCCGGCGCTATTGAGCCTGTGGGCCGCCTGCTCAGCCCGGTTCCGGGCCTGATCGGCCGTGAGCGCCCGGCTGTCCGTATCCAGGGAGACGGTGTCTACCCGCGCAATGTCGGCCGCCAACTGGCGGGTGTCAAAGAGGACGGCGGTGCGCAGCCCCTTGCGCACAAACTGCACCCCGGAGTCAGAGGCGCCGGTCAGGTCATCGGCGATGATGGCGATACGGTCAGCCATTGGTCACCTTGTCCACCAGGCCGATGCGCTTTGCGTACCAGGCGGTCACGAGCGGCACAAGGATCGCGGTCACGATTACGCAGGCCGCCAGCAGGGCTGTCGCCTGCGGCACGACCGGCAGGTACGCGGGGTTGGCGGCTGCCACCGCTGCCGGAACGCCGGCCGCGTTACCGGCGGTCGCGGCAGCGGCGATACCCGCAACCCCGGTGCCGCCGGTCAACCTGTCCACGAGTATCAGGGCCGCCCCTGTGATCAAGACGACTGCGATCCCCAGCAGGATGCCGGCAATGCCCGCGGTCATCACATTGCGCAGATTGAGGCCGGCGCCCAGGGCGAAGGCGAAAAAGGGCACCAGCACCGGGACGGCCCTGCCGAGGAAGTCGCGCAGCTCATGGTCGAGGTTGCCGAGCACCATCCCTACGAGGAGCGGCAGAATCGCGCCCACCATCGTCTGCCATGGGAAGTGGCCGAGGCCGACGACGCCCAGGGTGACCATGGTGATGAACGGCCCGGATTCAAGGCTCATGACCGAGTAAGCGCCCACATCCTCCCTGGCGCCGAACTGTCCCATCAGGGCCATATACAGCCCGCCATTCGTATCGTTCATCGCAGCTACGATCGCGAGCACGGAGATGCCGGCCAGCACCCCGCCACCGATTGCCGCGTTGCCCAGCCATCGGCCGATGAGGAGGGCCAGCACCGCCGATATGGCGATTTTCGTGATGAAGAGCGAGCCGCCTTTCTTCAGAATCGCCGGGGTCGCTCTGAAGTCAAGCGTCGCGCCCATGCACACGTAGAAGACGGCCAGGATCGGCAGTGCACCGCCTAAGAGCGCGCCGGTGAAACCGCCCAAAACCTTGGGTGCAGTCGGGAAGAGCGTATTGATAAGCGTTCCGAGCAGCAGCGGCACGATCATCATCCCGCCGGGGACCCGTTCGATGGACCGTTTGATGCGCACGCAAGCGACCTCCCTGGACCACTAGCTTGCCCAAGGTGGCGCTTGCCTAGCGAACCTGGGTGGATTTCTTCGCTATAATTAAATAGGGTAATAATACGCATATTCTTGCAGGTACATCCTTCCGAATAGCGAAACTAGCCATGGCTGTTGCAGACCATGATGCGCAGTCGTTCGACCGGAAAGGGAGGTGCGCACCCAGGTCCGGACACCGGCACCAGATTCGGGTCGACCACGTTTTACAGCAGAAGGGGGAGCACCTTGACTTACGGCATTGCGATGGCACTAGTCCTGGCAATTTTGGCATACGTTTGTGTCCTGGCGAACCTGGGGCCAAGTCTGTTGTGGACCGAACCGCTCATTGCCGGTTGGCTGACCGGCATGCTGGTGGGCAACGTCGAAGTCGGCATCACGATCGGGGCGACCCTGACGCTGATGTCGCTGGGCATGTGGACCTACGGTGGCGCCACGATTCCCGACTTCATGACGGGTGCGATCCTGGGCACCGCGTTCGGCGCCTTGCCAGGTGTCGGACTGACGGGCGGGCTGGCTGTCGCGGTACCGGCAGCGCTGCTGATGACTCAGCTCGACGTGCTGGGCCGTGCGACCACCACGCTTTTCATCCACGGTGCGGACAAGGCCGTGGCCCGGGGCGATGTGAAGGCCGTTTCCTGGTGGCACCTGATGGGTCACCTGCCATGGGGCCTGACCCGAGCGATTCCGGTCTTCCTGGCCGTCTGGCTGGGGGCCAAGCCCGTTCAGGACTTCATCAACTGGATGCCCGCCTCGTTTATGAACGCGATGAAACTGACCGGCGCCATGCTGCCGGCCCTCGGCTTCGCCCTGCTGCTCTCCATGCTACCGGTCAAGAAGTACTGGCCGTTCGCTGTGATCGGCTTCGTGCTGTTCGCGTACCTCAAGTTGCCGATGGTCGGCATCGCCCTGGTCTCCGTGGCAGCCGCCGTCCTGTTCATCCAGCTGAAGGGGGGGACTGTGCGTGGCTAAGCCGCAGGAGAGCGAACGGGCCCTTCCGGAATACGGCCCCGTCACGAACGCCGACCTCACCCGGGCCATGTGGCGCCACAACATTACGCTTCAGTTCTCCTGGAACTACGAGCGCATGCAGGCGCTCGGCTACCTCTGGTCGATGCTGCCCGTCATCCAGCGGGTCTCGAAGACCAAAGAAGATTTGATCGCCAACATGCAGCGCCACCTGGTCTTCTACAACACCAACCCCGCGGTCGGCTCGCCGGTCATCTTCGGCGCCTCGTGCGCCATGGAGGAGAAGCAGCAGGGCGAGGTGGGCGACAGCCTCAAGGTCGCCCTCATGGGTCCGCTCGCGGGCATCGGCGACACGATTCAGGCGATCCTGCTCCGGCCGATCATCGCCGTGCTGGCCGCCTCGCTGGCCCTCTCCGGCAGCGTGTCCGGCCCGATTATCTTCGTGATCTTCGGCCTGTTCTGGTTCCTGTTCAAGGTGCCCCAGTTCTGGTGGGGCTACCGGCAAGGCATCGGGCTGGTCGGTGAGGTGACTGCCGGCGGCAGGCTCGATCGGATCACCGAGGCGGCGACGATCATGGGCCTGGGTGTCGTCGGCGGCTTTATCCCGTCGATCATGGCGAAGCTGACCACCACAGTGGCGTTCGCCCGCTCCGTGACCGTAGATGGCCAGGCAACCGAGAAGGTGGTTCAGCTCCAGCCCACGCTCGACCAGATCCTGCCCTACATGATTCCGGTCCTTGTGGTCGGTTTCGCCTACTGGCTGCTGAAGAACCGCAAGCAGTCCCCCCTGAAGGTGCTCCTGTATCTGACCGTCCTGGCCTTCGCCCTCAGCTACGCGCACATTATGTGATAAAGGCAGCAGCGGCGGGGGGATCGCTCCCCGCCGCTGCTGCTGATCAAGGAGGGAGCGCCATTGATCGGCCTCGTTCTGATCAGCCATGGCCCGCTGGCCGGCGGCTTCCGGGACGCCGCGGAGATGATCATGGGGACCCAGGAAGCGCTGGCTGTGCTTGGCCTGGAACCCGCACAGGACATGGACCGTTTTCAAGCGGACCTCACAGCTGCGGTCGGGTCCGTCGACCGCGGCAGCGGCGTGCTGATCCTGGCCGACCTGTTCGGGGGGAGCCCGGCCAACACTTCCGCTTACCTGCTCGGTCCATCCGTCGAGGTGGTGTGCGGGCTCAGCCTGCCCATGCTTTTGGAGGTGCTCGGTTTCCGTGAGCAGGGCACACTCACCGACCTGGCGTTGCTCGCCGTCGCCGCAGGGGCCGAGGCGGCGGTGCGTCTGGCGGACAAGCTGGCCCAACAGTAGCGCCAAGGAGGCTGATTGCATGCCGGTTATACATCTGCGCATCGATAACCGATTGATCCATGGCCAGGTGACGGTCACCTGGGCGAGCAGCCTGAACGCTGACCACATGATCGTCTGCAACGACAAGGTGGCGGTGGACCCGATTCAGAAAGTGATGTTGCCGGCTGCCGCGCGCGGCGTGAAAACGTCGGTCCTCTCCATCGCCGATACCCTGAGCGCCTGCGCAGCAGCGGATCCGACGGAGCGAATTTTCATTATCGCCAAGTTCCCAACGGATGCACTCGCCCTGCTGGACGGCGGGCTCAAAGCGCTGGAGATCAACGTGGGCAATCAGGCGCCGATTCCCGGCACCAACTTCACGATGGTGACCAGGAGCTGTGCCGTTACCCGTGAGGATGCGGTCGTGTACCGCCAGATCGCGGCGCGGGGCCAGAAGCTGACCGCCCGTATGATGCCGAGCGAGAGCGAGAACGACTTCCTGGCGGTTCTGGCCAAGAAGGGGCTGTGAAACTTTGCAACTTGGATGCCACACCGGCGTGATCACCCCGCCCATTCCCACAGCGCTGGGGGGCTACGCGGCCCGGCAGGGTCCGGCTACGGGTGTGCACGATGACCTCCACGTCCGCTCCCTGGTATTTGCCGACGGGGCGGAGCGCTTCGGCCTGATCACCTGCGACCTGCTCAACGTTGACCAAGCCATGACCGCACATATCCGGGAGGCAGCTACCCGGGCGACCGGGATTCCGCCTGATCGGATCATGGTGGCG
>JAQBPS010000404.1 GCA_028287415.1 Bacillota bacterium
GACTTCGACCGGGACGACGAGCACGTCCAGCGCGAGGTCGCCTGGCGCACCGAGAATGAACCGGGATTCGCCTCCTGAGGCCGGACAGTGAACACCGCCACCACGCACCGGGCGATCGAGGGAGACCCCGGTCGATTCGGCTGCCCTTTCGCTGGCCAGCCTGCTTGCCGATGCCTCAGACGCGGACCCGGCGGTCCCGGTCAGCCCGGCGGATGTGGCCGTGCTCCAGTACACTGGCGGGACGACCGGGCTGCCCAAGGGCGCCATGCTGACCCACGCCAACCTGGTGGCCAACCTCTTCCAGAGCTCACGCGCAAGCCGGGTCAAGCCGGGTGATGCACGAGTCATGCTGATCCTCCCGCTCTTCCACTCGTTCGGCATGCTTTGCATGAACGTGGGGATTGCGCAGGGAACCCGTCTGGTGCTGCTGCCCCGTTTCGAGATTGATGCCGTCATGCAGGCGATCAAGGAGCACGCGATCACCGACTTCCCGGGGGTCCCGACCATGTACGTGGCGATCCTCAACTACAAGGATGCCGAGTCCTACGGGATCGCCAACATCCGGAACATCAGCTCCGGTGGGGCGGCGATGCCGGTCGAGGTCTCCGAGACCTTCGAGCGGAAGTTCCAGGCGAAGATCAATGAAGGCTACGGCCTCTCCGAGGCCTCCCCGGCCACCCATTCCAACCCCAACTGGCAGCCCGGCCTCCGCAGACCGGGTTCCATCGGGATTCCACTGCTCGGCACGGATGCCCGCATTGTCGACCTGGAGACGGGGCTGCGGGTCCTCGGCCCCGACCAGGAAGGGGAGCTGTGCATCCAGGGGCCGCAGGTGATGGCCGGGTACTGGAACAAGCCCGAGGAGACGGTGGCAGCCCTCCGGGACGGCTGGCTCTACACCGGGGACATCGCCAAAATGGATCAGGACGGCTATTTCTACATTCTCGACCGGAAGAAGGACCTGATCATAGTTTCGGGCTACAACGTCTATCCGCGGGAGCTTGAAGAGGTGATGTACGAGCATCCGGCGGTGCTGGAGGCGGCGGCCATTGCTGTGCCCGACCCCTACAAGGGCGAGGTGCCCAAGCTCTTTGTGGTGCTGAAGGCTGGCGCGCAGGCCACCGCGGAGGAGCTGCTGGACTTCTGCCGGCAGCGGCTGGCCCCGTTCAAGCTCCCGAAGTTCGTGGCGTTCCGGGACGCCTTGCCAAAGAGCGCCGTGGGCAAGATTCTGCGGCGGGAACTGGTCGCGGAGGACCGCACGAGCAGGGCGGAACGAGTCGGCTGAGGGAGCGTGGTGAACCAGTGAATATGCCAGGTTTGCGGGAGCTGTTCGATCTTACGGACCGGGTGGCGATCGTCACCGGCGGCTCCCGGGGTCTCGGGCTGGAAATGGCCGAGGGCCTGGGGGAGGCCGGGGCGGCGGTCGTCATCACCGGGCGCCGGGAGGAGTACTTGAAAGAGGCCGAGGCGGCCCTGCGGGCCAGGGGCATCACCGTGCTGGCCTTCCGGGGTTCGGTGGCCGAGCCCGACTCGGTCCGGCAGCTGGTGCAGGCAACCCTGGACCGGTTCGGGCGGATCGACATTCTGGTCAACAATGCCGGCGTCAGCTGGGGGGCACCCACGCTCGAGATGCCGCTGGAGAAGTGGGCGTACGTGATGGAGACCAACCTGACGGGCGCCTGGATGCTCTCGCAGGCCGTCTGCCGCGTGATGGTCGCGCAGGGTGAGGGCGGGCGGATCATCAACATCGCATCGGTCGCCGGGCTCCGGGGGGCGACCCGAGCGGCATGTCCGCCATCGGGTACAACACCAGCAAGGCCGGAATGATCGGCCTCACCCGCACGCTGGCGACCCACATGGCGGAGCACGGCATTTTGGTCAATGCGATCTGCCCGGGTTTCTTCCCGACCCGCATGACCAGGGGGCTCCTCGAGCAGGCCGGCGATGAGGCGGGTAAAGGGGTGCCGCTCCAGCGGATCGGGCGCCCGGGCGAGCTGAAGGGTGTGGCGCTGTTCCTGGCCGCACCTGCCAGTTCCTACATCACCGGCCAGATCCTGCCGGTGGACGGTGGCGCAACCGCCTGATAGACGGCAGAGCATCCCGGCAGAAGGGGGAACGATTTGTGAGCGAGGCAGTGATCGTCAGTTCCGTTCGGACCGCGATCGCAAGGACGCCCGGCGCCCTCCAGGACGTACCGCCTGAGGTCTTCGGCGCCGCGGTAATGCACGAAGCGATCGCACGGGCAGGGATCGATGCGAAAGAGATCGAGGACGCCATCTGGGGAAACGTGATGGCCGGCGGGGGCAACATGGGCCGCCTGACGGCGCTCCAGGCCGGCATCCCCGTTGAGGTTGCGGCCATGACCATCGACCGCCAGTGCGGTTCGGGCCTCCAGGCGATCTGCCTGGCCGCTCAGGCCATCAAGGCGGGCGACAGCGATATTCTGCTGGCCGGTGGCAGCGACAGCATGACCCGGGCGCCGTTCCTGATGGCCCGCCCCGCCACGGCCTACCCGCGGCAGGCGCCCCAGTTCGCCTACCCGCGGCTTTCGCCGGACGCAGTCGGCAACCCGCCGATGGGCATCACCGCCGAGAACGTAGCGGCCCAATTCAAGGTGAGCCGGGAAGAGCAGGACGCCTTCGCCCTGCGGTCCCAGCAGAACGCTGTCCGGGCGATCCAGGAGGAGCGCTTCAAGGAGCAGATCGTCCCGGTGCCAGTCCCCGCCGGCAAGGGGCAGACAGCCCTGTTCGCCGTGGACGAGCACCCCCGTGCGGACACCACGCTGGAGAAGCTGGCCAGGCTGAACCCCGTGTTCAAGAAGGATGGGAGCGTCACCGCCGGCAACGCTTCGGGTATCAACGACGGGGCTGGCGCTGCCATTGTGATGTCTGCCCGCATGGCGGAGCAGCGAGGGCTCCGGCCCATGGCCCGGGTCGTCGGCTGGGCGGTGGCCGGGGTGGACCCCAACATGATGGGCATGGGGCCGGTGCCGGCGGTGCGCAAGCTCCTGAGCAAGACGGGTATGAGTCTGTCTGACATGGACCTGATCGAGCTGAACGAGGCGTTTGCGTCACAGGCGGTGGCCTGCATTCGGGAACTGGACATGGACCCTTCGATCGTGAACGTGAACGGTGGCGCCATTGCATTGGGGCACCCGATCGCCGGTACCGGAGCGATCCTGACGGCGAAGCTGCTGTACGAACTGCGCCGCACGGGCGGCCGGTACGGTTTGATCACCGCGTGCATCGGCGGTGGGCAGGGGATCGCAGCCATATTTGAGCGCCTGTAAGCAGGAACGAAACAGGCCGATAGCCTTACTCGGCTATCGGCCTGATCTGCTTGTCGGACGCTCCGGGGTTGCGCCCGCCCTCGATCAGCATCGCGAAGAGCATCGGGCCCATCTCCTGCGGGGTGATCGGCTTCCCCGGTCTGAACCAGCGGAAGGACCAGTTGAAGATGCCCAGCAGGGCGAAGGTGAAGAATTTCGGGTCAAGGTCGGGCCGTAACTCGCCACGGTCAATCGCTTCCTGCACCAGGGACCTGACGGCGGTCTCGTACCGATCCCGCTTCGCCTTGACAATGGCGAATTTCTTCTGTGTCAGGAACCGGGACTCGTGGTTAAACACCGCCATGTGATTGCGGAACGTTGACATGCTCTCCAGCAAATGCGTGCAGATCCGCTGTAGTTTTTCGAGCGGCTGTCCGCTTTCAACATGAATGCGCTCGGCGTAGTCGACCAGATGGTCGATGAAGGTATCATGGAAGAGCAGCACGAGGTCCTCTTTCGACTCAAAGTAGTGGTAGAAGGCGCCCTTCGAGCAGCCCGCTTCCCCGATGATCTCCTGGATAGACGTTGCATGATAGCCACGCTGTCCGAAGAGCTGGAGAGCAGCATTCACGATGTTCGTTCTGACATCATCGCCCACGGGGTTTTGTTTGAGCACCGGTCCCACATCCTCTCGAGACTAATTATAAATGATTTATCATGAAAATTCCTCTAGATGTAATGATTTCATCCTGAAAGCTGAGGGGGCTGTGAACTTGCTACAAGCGATCAGACGGGTCTGCGTGGTGGGTGCGGGCATGATGGGGCGGCAGATTGCCCTGAACGCTGCCTTGCACGGCTATCCGACCACCCTGACGGACAGCGTTGCGGCGGCTCTGGAGAGCGCCCGCCGGTGGCGTGACGAGTACCTGAGCGGCCGGGTGGTCAAAGGGCGCATCACCCGGGGCCAGGCTGAGACTGCCGCAGAGCTGCTCCAGCTGGTCCCGACGCTCACGGACGCGGTTGCCGGGGCAGACCTTGTGATCGAGGCCGTGGTGGAGAAACTTGCCGTCAAGCAGGCACTTTTTGCTGAGCTGGACGGAATCGCTCCAGAGGGCGCGATCCTCGCCACCAACTCGAGCACCTTCGTCTCCTCGCTCCTGGCGCCGGCGACCAGCCGTGTGGACAAGGTGGCCAACCTTCACTATTTCAATCCGGCACTCGTGATGGCGGTGGTGGAGGTGATGCAGGGAGCGCACACGTCGGCGGAGACCGTGCGGCTTTTGATGGACTTTGCCAGGGGCAATGGGAAGACCCCGATTCATCTCCGCAAGGAGATCCCCGGGTTTGTGGCCAACCGGCTGCTGGGGGCGGTTTCGCGCGAAGCGCTCTACCTGCTGGAGAACGGCTACGCCACGTTTGAAGAGATCGATATGGCTGCCGAAAAGGCCCTCGGGCATCCCATGGGGCCATTCCGGCTGATGGATCTGACCGGGATTGATCTGGCGTATCTGATTCGCCGGGAGCGGTACGAAGCAACGGGGCGGGAGGAAGACCGCCCGCCCCTGGTGATCGCGGAGAAATATCGCAGGGGTGAGTTTGGCCGAAAGACGGGGAAGGGCTGGTACAACTACCCCGATGAAGGTACCAGGGAGTAGCTCACGGCGAGGGAGGGGGCGGGGCCGCAGCGGGCTGGCCTATGACGTTAGTCGCCTCAGGCCGCCGTCTCCGGAAAGCGGGTGGGTACCTTGGGGAGGCACGCCAGCGCCTCAACGAAAAAGAAGATCCGGTTGAAGAACTCGAGTACATCGCCCTTTTCGAGCCGCAGCTTCCGGTAC
>JAQBPS010000767.1 GCA_028287415.1 Bacillota bacterium
CATCAAAGTGGATGACGAGCTGCTTCTCCTGGCCCTCAAAGCGGACCATCTGTTCGGCGCCCTGCGCCTTGAGGGCGCTGGCCAGCTGCTTCTGGACGTTGGCCAGCGAGGCGTCCCGGAGCGGCGTGGCAGAGCCCGGGGCAGCGGAGGCGCCGGTGGCAGCAGAGGCGCCGGTGTTAGCACCGAGGGCGCCCTGCACCGAGGCGAGCGTCTCCCGGAACTTCTGCTCGTTGATGCTCGAGAGGGAGTACAAGAGGACAAAGCAGGCGAGGATCAGCGTGACCAGGTCGGCGTAGCTGACCATCCACGCCGGTGCACCGGTCGTGGGGGCAGTCTCTGTCCCCCTCAGGGGCTCACGTCTGCGCATGGCCTACTCCTCCTCGTCCATGGCGGCGGCCGCCAGCCGCTCCACCATGGAGCTGTGGCCCTTGAGCTGCTCCGGGCGGCTGCCCGGGGCGAGGAAGGCGTTCAGCTTCTCCATCAGGACACTGGGGCCGTCCCCGGCCTGAATCGCCAGGATGCCCTCAAGCATGACCTCCTTGCGGAGCACCTCCTCGGCGCTGCGCACCTTCAGCTTGCCGGCGATCGGCAGGAAGATCAGGTTGGCCAGCAGTGCACCGTACAGGGTGGTCAGCAGGGCCACAGCCATTCCGGGACCGATCTGGGCGGGCGACTCGATCGAGCGCAGCATGCTGACCAGGCCGATCAGGGTGCCGATCAGGCCGAAGGCCGGGGCGTACTGGGCCATTGACTCAAAGAGGGCTGCACCCTGCTTGTGCCGCTGCTCCAGTGCCGCCAGATCGTTCTCAAGGATCGACCGGATCACCTGCTGGTCGATTCCGTCCACGACGAGGCCAAGGCCCTTACGCAGGAACGGATCGGTCGCGCTGGCGGCGTCCTCCTCCAGGGCGAGCAGCCCCTGCCGGCGGGCCCGCTCGGCGTTGGCGACCAGGGAATCTATGAGGGCGGGGAGCTGGTCGCCGGTGGTCGCAAAAACCCGGCGGATGATCTGGACGGTCTCCTTCAGCCGGCTGAGCGGGTAGTTGATCAGCGTGGCGGCCAGGGTGCCGCCGAGGGTGATCGCAAGGGCGGCCGGGTCTATGAAATCAAGCAGTGAACCGTTTTTCGTGACGGCCCATCCAAGCAGCAGGCTGCCTGCCACTATCCCGATAAGGGTCCCGAGATCCAAGGCTGCTCCTCCTATTGGTCGGGGTCCGGCAGGTGGATGGCGCGCTTGTAGGCGACCACCAGCCGCACCACCTGATCGGTCGACTCCTGAACGATGATCTTGTGGCCGGTGGTCAGCGTGACCACCGTGTCGGGCGTCGCCTCCACGGTTTCGATCAGCTCGGCGTTGACCACCAGTTCGGCCTCGTGCGCCCGGAGTCGGGTGACTTTGATCATGGCCACGCCTCCTACAGATTAACGAGGGCCTCCGGCCTCCGGAGGCCCCCCCGGCTCGCTTACCGCTTCAGGCCGACGATTTCCTGGAGCATCTCGTCGCTGGTCGTGATGATCTTGGAGTTCGCCTGGAAGCCCCGCTGGGTGATGATCATGTTCGTGAACTCCGCCGAAAGGTCGACGTTGGACATCTCCAGGCTGCTGGGGGCGATCAGGCCCCGCCCGGACTCGCCGGCCGAGCCGATCAAGGCCAACCCGGAGTTGGGCGACTCCACGTAGTTGTTGGCGCCCTCCTTCATCAGCCCGCCGGGGTTGAAGAAGTTGGCGAGGGCGACCTGGGCAACCTGGCGTTGCTCGTTATTGCTGTAGTAGCCGGTCACCACACCCTTGGCATCCACGCTGAACCCGGTCAGAGCGCCGGTCTGGTAGCCGTCGGCCTTGAGCGAACGCACTGCGGAGGCACCGCCCACCCCCTTGATGGCGGGCTGAATCACCTTGTTGAAGTCCATGTTGAAGTCCATGGTGCTCGCGCCGCCGCCCGGAACGTAGCCCGTGACCCCGATCTTGATGTCCATCGGGGTGGTGGCGACGCCGTCCGGGTCCATCAGTGAGCCGTCGGGGTTGAAACTGATGCGGGCCATGCCCGCCATGGGCGGGGTCGGGTCAGCAGCCGCGTTGGTGTAGGTCGGGCCGGCAATGGTGAGCTGCGTCGCACCGTCCAGGGCCTCCACATCCCACGTGTTGTCAGCGACTTTATAAAAGTTCAGGGTGATCGAGTGCTCCTTACCGAGGGAGTCGATCACGGTGTAGGCCGTGGTGTGGTTGGGAATCGGCGTACCAACGGCGGGCGGCACGGCCGGCGTCGTCTGGTTCGCCGGGGCGAGGGCGTTGAGCGACTGGTCGAAGGTGACCAGGGAGGTTGCCTTGGCCAGTATGCTATCGGCGACGGGCAGTTGGATGTCGCTGAGGGTCGAAACGTCAGGGGTGGGGAACTTGCCGTTGGTCGGCATCCAGCCCTGGACGCGCTGGCCGGTGGACGGGTTGACCAGGTAGCCCTGCGCGTCGAAGTCAAAGGCGCCGGCCCGGGTGTAGGCATACCGGCCGCCGTCCCGCATGACGAAGAAGCCGTTGCCGGCGATCGCCATGTCGGTAGCCTTGCCGGTCAACTCCATGCTGCCGTCAGACATGATCGTGTCGATGGAGGCAACGTTGACGCCAAGGCCAATCTGGCGCGCGTTGATGCCGCCGCGGTCCACGCCGGGGGCGGCTGCGCCTGCCATGGTCTGGTTGAATGCATCGGAGAAGTTGACCCGCGACGCCTTGAAGCCGGTCGTGTTCACGTTGGCGATGTTGTTACCGATGACATCCATCCGCATCTGGTGGGCACGCAGGCCCTGAACACCGGCGAAAAGCGAACGCATCATATGGAAAATGACCTCCCTGAGTTTGGGTACGCCTGACACGCACCGCGCCATCCCTGGCGGCGTGCCGGCCGGGGTGATCCCGACAGCTTCAGGTCGGGATCCGGGGCCCCCTCAACCGAGGTCCAGCCCCACTTGTCGTTCTACAAAATGACCGCACTGTCGATGTTGGTAAAGATGTTATCCTTCATCCGGTCGCCATCAACCGCAGTGATTACGGTCCGGTTCTTCACGCTGACCACGAGGGCCATGTCCTTCATGAGGACCAGGGCATCTCTGGAACCCTTCTGCGCCGCCTGATCCACGGCCCGAGTGAGGCCTGTCATCTCCGCCTCGGTCAGCTGCCGCCTGCTGGCTGCGAGCCGCTCCTGGGCGTGACCGGAAAACTTGATCGGCTGGGTGAGGACGCTGTCGAGGACCTGCTTGAAGGCGTTTGCCGGGGCCGGGCCGCTCTCCCGGGACTGCTGGGGCTGTGCCGGTCCGGGCTGCATAGCGGGCTGGAGGGGTCTCGGCCCGATAAAAATCCGGTTGTTCACGGCGCTCCCTCCGATCGTCGGTTACTGATCGACCTGGGTGATCTTGCTCACTTCGACGTCTGCCCACGTGTCCTTCGCCGTCTCGACCTTGACCTTCGGTGTGCCATCCACCAGCCGGATGCTGATCGCCTTGCCGGCCACAGGGTTGCCGCCGCTATCGGAGCCGGTCACCTGCTTGCCGAGCATGCCCATGCCGTAGGTCAGATTCGAGGCGAGGCCGACGTTCATCATCTGCTCGAGGGAGCTGAACTGGGCGAGTTGGGCGATGAATGCCTGGTTGTCCATGGGCTTGAGCGGGTCCTGGTAACGGATCTGGGCGACGAGGAGTTGGAGGAAGTCATCCTTGCCGAGGTTACCTTTGACCTGGCGGGTGCCGGAGTTCAGGACCTGAGCGG
>JAQBPS010000475.1 GCA_028287415.1 Bacillota bacterium
AGGGCGATCAGGAGTCGCTTCATATTCAGTTCCTCCTCTACGTATATGGGACCCCCACCGTTCGTTTACAGGGTGTTGCCCAACTGCTGGAGCAGGCGGTTCGCCTTATGAATGCCTGGGTAGTGCACGGCGAGGAACGCGTGTTCCAGTGCCAGGAGCGCCCGTTCGCGGGCGTCCGCTGGGCGGTTCAATGCGAGCAGGGTCTGTGCCCAGGTGTAGTAAACGTCTGCTTTGGTCATGTCGTCCGCGCCGGGATGGATCAGGGCTGAGGTGACCCACTGCTGGCTGCTCACCAGGTCGCCGGCGGCCAGCGCGTATTCGGCACGCCGGCTCAGCTTCTTGGCGCCGGGGAGCCCGTCGTCCCCGAACATTGCTTCAGCCTGGGCGATGGTGATTGCAGCTTCGGCCAGTTCCCCCAGCGCCAGCTGATCTCCGCCCAGGTTGTGCAGACAGGTACCCACCATATGATCGATGTGGAACGCCCTCGCCAATGCCAAAGCCTCTGTGTAGGCCTGTTTCGCCTCGTTCAGGCGAAAGCAGTTGTCGAGGGTGACGCCGTAGTTAAACCAGAGGAAGCAGCCCCACCGCAGTACCTCTGGGTTTCGGTCACGGGAGATGGCAGCGAAGGCGTTCATCAGCTTTGGATAGGGGGAGCAATCCCCAAGGCGGCTGTAAATGAAAGCGAGGGTGCCCATGATGCGGGCTTTGAGTGGCCGGTCCTTACCGGCAGCAGCCATGCCCTCACGCAGACAGCTGATCGCTTCGCCAAACCAGGGGCTGCCCATGCCGATATGGGCCCTGGCTTTCCAATGCAGGATGTGGCCCCAGCTGCTCTTGTAGGCTGGGTTTTGCAGCAACTGGCCCGCGTGGAAGATGACGCGGGCATACTCACGGCGCTTGTACCACTGCTCCAGTTGATCGAGGTTTTCGGTACTCACGTGTGAGTCACCCCCTCACGCTGCCGTTCACCGGGGAGCATAATCGCTGCGAGATCATCTTAACAAAAATTGGCAATTACGGTCAAGCGATTTTTCTAAAAACATGTCGATATATGGTAGCATGGCGCACGGCGAGGCCCGGTGGTGTGACTGGGGTGCAAAGCCTGACGCTGTATGGTTTCGCTGGCAGAGAAAGACCGCCGGTCCCCATGTGTGGGGCCGGCGGTTTGTGTCGAACGCTGTCGGGGGCATCAGGCAGGATGGATCGCCTGCCAGGTCAGCCAGAATTCGGCCGCACGCCATGGGACCGTGGCAAGTGTTGCGATCAGCAGGACCTTCCACAGGGGCCATGCAGTGATCCGCTTCAACCCGGCTGTCAGTGATATCAGGTACCACGCGAAGAACGGGATGCTGGCCCAGAGGATGATGTTGTCATAGCCTTTGAGGGCGGGGTAGAAGGTGGCGATATCCTCTGCCATCAGCACAGCCCAACCGAGGCCGATGTATTTCAGCGATTCCGACCAGGACAGCTGCCATTGGAACGCCCTGGCGACGCCCATCAGGAGTAACCCCTGGATGTCAAAGCGCAGCAGCAGGTATGCCGCCGTCACGAAGATGAGATCCGCCGGCGTGGCGTCAGCCTGCCCGGCACGCACGGGGCTGTAGACTTGCATCACTGCTTCCAACATCATCACGGAGAGCACGATCCACCAGTAGCCAAACCGCAGTTCTTTCCGCGCCCGCTCAAAGGTGGCGCCCGGGCGGAACAGTACGCCTGCAACCCATTCGAGAAACATACTACTTCCCGGACCGCAGCAGGAGCACGGCGCCCCGGAGTGCGAGCATGGTCGCGCCGGGCAGCCACTCCCCGGACGGACCCATCGCCTCCAGATTTTGCTCAGCGCAGTAGGTGGCCAGGGAGCCCCGGGTGTTGAAGGTCATTTCCCCGTTGACGGCGCCGTCATACACGCCCAAATCCCGGAGCAGCGACTGGAGGAGGTGGACCTTCTCAGTTGAGTCGAGGGTGTACTGCGCCGGCGGGGTCGGGCCCAGCCAGACCTGCCGGTGCAGCGCCAGGAGCCGGCGGAGCTCCTCGATCGGCTCGGGATGGTCATCCACCCGCAGGTCGACCAGCCGGTCGTTGAAGCCGCCGTAGCCGCCCTTTTCCCGTACGACGTACAGGGCGGCTGACTGTTTGCCGCGGCTGTCACCCCCGGCGCTTTGGGCGGCGGCAAGCGCCGCAATCATCCTGTCTGCGAGGTGGGGGAGGGTGCCGGCTGCCGTGTAGGCCCGGGCCATTTCGCTTACAGTCTCCTCGCCGACCAGGATGTTCCCCTGGCAGGTGAAGCCGTCGCCCACGTGGTGTCCCGCCCAGTGCATGCACTTGGCACCGGTGTAGGCGGCAGCGTTGCCCTTGCTGTCGACGACGCCGAGCTGGCGGTGGTCGCGCCCTTCATCTTCTGCCACGAGGCGGTCCACTACTTCCTGGGCGCTCAGGCCTTCCGCCAGCAGTGCCAGGCCAGTCGGTCCATAGGCGACGTTCGCCCAGGCCTGCGTGGCAACAGCGCCGGTGCCTGCCTGTGCCCAGGGCACCGCGGAGCCGACCGCGAGAAACTTGGATTGAACGCCGATTGCCAGTTCCCCGGTGTTGGGGTCGCGGGCGACGATGGAGTATGTAGCGATGATCTGCTCCACGGGGGCAACCCTCCAGACGGTGAATGAGATTAACCCTACAGAAGTTCGGGGCGCAGAGATGTTTTCCTGCGCCACCACAAGCTCAGGGAAACGGCCGCCGCAGCGGGGGCAAACTACTGCTGGCCGATTGCGGCGGCCTCATCAGCGGGCAGTGTCCAGGCGGCGGCGCCGAGCGCATCGGCCCACTGGGCTTCCGTGCGCGGCCCGACCAGCGCAGAGCTGACTGCCGGGTTGGCCAGGCACCACCGGATGGCGATCTGTCCGGCCGGCCGGTTTAGCCGCTGCGCAGCGGCGCGCACACGGACAGCCGCCGACTCAGCCTCCGGGGTGAGCCTGCCCTCCTGCCATTGCGGGTTCTGCCAGCCGCGGGAGCCCTCGGGGATGGCATCCAGGTACTTGCCGGTCAGGACTCCACCGGCGAGGGGGCTGTACGCCAGCACCCCGACGCCCTCGGAGCGGGAGAGCGGGAAGAGTTCCGCCTCGGGGTCGCGGTAGACCAGGTTGTACCGCGGCTGGACGGAGTCGAAGCGGGCATAGTTGCGGACGTCACTGATCCAGAGCGCTTTGCACAGCTGCCAGGCGGCGAAGTTACTGCAGCCGATATAGCGGATCTTGCCCTGGCGGATCAGGTCATTCAGGGCGGAGAGGCTCTCCTCGAGCGGCGTTTCCGGGTCCCAGCGGTGCACCTGGTACAGGTCGATATAATCCGTGCGGAGGCGCTGGAGGCTTGCCTCGACCGCCTTGAACAGGTGGCTCCGGGAGAGCCCCTGCCCGAGCGGCGTCGGTCGCCCGCCCTTCGTGGCCAGAACCGCCTGCGAGCGGCGCCCGGCGAGGGCGGCCCCCACGATGTGCTCTGACGCGCCGCCCGCGTAAACGTCGGCAACATCAATCAGGTTAACGCCCGCATCGAGGGCCTGCTGGATGATACGGATCGACTCGGCCTCACTCGTCTTTTCACCGAACATCATCGTCCCGAGACCGATCTCCGATACCTTCAGGCCAGTGCGGCCCAGCCGGCGATACTGCACGTGGTTCACTCCAATACACAAGGGTTTCGCAGCCTGGACGGGGTATCTACTACTATTATCGACTGCAAAGCATGCGCAGCGGGTGCGGCCCGCGGCAGAAAATAGGAGCGCCACCCTGGGGGGTGGCGCTCCGGAACGATCCGCAATGAGACGGGGGAGGGCGACAGCGATGCCATATTGGCTGATGAAAACAGAGCCGGAGGATTTCAGCTACCTCGACCTGGAGCGCCGGGGCCGGGAGCCCTGGAACGGGGTGCGCAACGCCACGGCCCTCAAGCACATGCGTGCCATGCAGCCGGGCGACCTGTTCCTGTTCTACCACACGGGCCGGGAGAAAGCGGTGGTTGGGGTCGGTCAGGTGGTCACGCCGCCCTATCCGGATCCGCAGGCGGGCGACCCCCGGTTTGCCGTCGTGGACGTGGTGCCGGCTTACCGGTTTCAGACACCGGTCACCCTGGCGGCGATCAAAGCGGACCCTGCCTTTGCCGGCTGGGAACTCGTGCGCCAGTCGCGCCTGTCGGTAATGCCAGTAGCGCCGGAACTGTGGCAGTACCTTCACGCGCTGGGGCAAACCCAGGCACCGTCGCCAGGAACGCCCTGAGCGGGACATGCGGCCGTCGGGAGGGCCTGTGGTACCAAAGCTGCGCCCGATAAGCCTCGTCGCACAGCCTGTCCACGGCATAGACCTCGTCCCGGGGCACCCAGCGGAGCCGCACATCGCATCCACGCTTTGTCAGCAAGCTGATCAGGCGGCGAACAGTCCTGTCCAGCGTGATGCAGCCCTGCTTGCGCCGCGCCGGGTGCGGGCGCCGGATTCGGCTGAGCATCGTCTTGCAGTCTGACCAGATCTCGACCTGGGCCCCCGGCGGGGGATCGCCAGCGAACAGCCATCCGAGTGCCATGGCAGCGGCGCCATATTCAGCCATGAGGCTCCCGGCCGAGGGACCGCAGCAGACCACCTTGCTGGCCCGGAACGCCGCCTCGTCGCCAATGTGCACCTGGAAGCCCGAGATTGCGATGCCGGCACGCCCCTCCCTGTGCCGGTACAGGCCATCGCATTTGATTAGCACCCGCTCCAGGGCCAGGCTGCGCAGCTGCCGGTCGAATGCGGCAAAGCCGGCCCACGCGGGAATGGTCACCCCGTCGCCCACGGTACCGCCCAGTGACTCCACGAGCAGCCGGTGGAGCCCCTGGTCCGCGGAAGGACCGTCCACTGTCACAGTGCGCCCCCGCAGCAGGTCGACCGGCCCGGTTGCAACCACAGATGCCAGCGTGCGGGCAAATTCGTCACGGGCCCCGACCAGTCTGGCGCGCAGGGTGGCCAGTTCACCCGCTTGCTTGCGGGCCAGCTCCGCGAGTTCCCGCTCCTGTGCAGCCCATTGCGCCTTGAGCGCCCGGTGGGCTCCTGCGACCTCGCCCCGGGCCTGCGTCAGCAGGGTGCGGGCCTCCTGCTCAGCACGGCGGGCCCGGTCCTTCAAGTGCCGTCGGTCCTGCTGGAGTCGGCGCACGTTCTGCCGCAGGGCGCCCGACTGCCGGTCTTTGGTGCGGAGCTCGTCCGCCAGTTCGGGCTGCACTGCCGCCGCAGCCTCCTGTGCCGCCCGGTCCGGCCCCAGTTCGGGGTAGACAATGCGGCGCAGTGTCAGCCGCCCCACGCTGAGCCACAACTTGTACTGCCGCGGCGCAAAACTGTCCAGGCTCTTGAGCCACTTCTGGAGACCTCTGGCCTTGCCAAGGTATCGCCGCACATGGATCATCCACATAATATGCAGCCCGTCTTGATACGCCCTGGCAAAGCACTCATCGGTCAGCCGGTGGGCCTGCGTGGCGGCGTCGGGAAAGGCGCCCATGCCGCACCGTGGGATTAAATCGGTCAGGAATGTACGGACTGTCGCGTCTTTCCATCGGCGCAGGATCATCAGTGTGGCCCGGCGCTTCGCCTTCGGGCCGGTATGGGAGACCGGGACATTGGCGACGCGGCACAGCTTGGTCCAATAGCCGCCATCAAAGTAGCGCACCATGTAGGCCGCCGCACAGAAAAGTTCCGCCTCCGCATCGGGGATGGCGGCAGCCGCCGGGTCGGCAGCAAGCCACGCGGCCACGATCCGCTCCTGTGCGTTTATTTCTGCCCGGGGCAACGCAAACAGCCAGTCCTGCTGCTGCATGGTCACTGCCTCCTTTCGGCGGCGGACCATGCGGTGCGGACCGTCAGCGTGCGCTGGTAATCGTGGAGCGCAGCGGCCAGTTCGGCATGGAGGCGATCGGCCGCCTCCCGGTGAACGCAGGCCTGCTCCGCCAGGGCGGCGGCATGCAGTCGCGCAGCCTCGGTGTGAGCGGCACGGAGCTTTGCCAGCTCCGACGCCAGTCCGTCCAGCTCCGGGTGCTGCTGCCGCCTGGCCGCGCGCACCCGGCGCAACAGCGACTGCCGCTCCCGACGCAAGGCGTGGCTACTACGCGTCATAGCGTGCAACTGCACGTCCCGCAGGCGGATTCGCCGGGCCAGCTTCTGCTGCTCCCACGGGGAGGGTTGCCGCGGCGGTTCGGGCTGTGTGATGAACTCGTGCATCAGCACCTTCCCGAACAGCAGCAGCGCGCGGTAGCGGCTTGCCTGGGCGGGGGAAAGCGCAGCCATGACCGCGGGCACCGTGTCGCCCAAACCGTGGTGCCGCAGCGCCGAGATGACCTGCGGTGCGCCATACCAGTCGACCGAGGGCAGGAGCGCCGTGACGCCCTCCGGCCCCCGCAGCTTACGGATGCCCCGGAAGTCGAGCGTGAGTGCACGCTGAAGGAACGCCTGGCGCAGGATCGGGTCCCGCCACCGCCGCAGAATGTAGCGCCCCAGGCGGTATTCGTCGTATGTCAGTTCGATGGGAAAGCTGATGCGGGCCGCCTGAAGGTTTGACACGATCTGCTTGTGATCCACATAGTCCATGTAATGTGCGGCCTGAAGGAAATCTTCGGCCTCCTCGTCCGGATACTGGGCGGCCTCCGGGCACGCGGCGTAGCGCCGCTCCTGATCGGCGGCAAATTCCGCCGCCACGGATGCCGCGATCTCCCGTAGGACAAGGTAACGCCTGCCCCGAACCACCGCCGACACCTCCTTTATATATCCTTGAAGGATAATACGGAAGTTTCAAGCATAAAGTTCGGGGCATGCTGCTTACCTCACCAGCTCTTGCCATCCCGCCCGTCGATGTACAGGGGGTGCTCCGGCGGCTGCCCCTCACACCAGTACTTGTCGAAGTCGGTGACGCCGGCCTCGCCCAGGATTTCCTCGTCGGTCAGTTGGCGGCCGGTGCAGCGGGACGGCTCCTGCCGCAGAATCGCCATCACTGCGTCACACATGATCGCGGGTGTCCGCCACACGGTCCGGTCGCCCAGGCCGTAGTTGATGACGGCGGCAGTCTCGATGGGTGTGACCGGCCAGAGCGCATTTGCAGCGATGTTGTCCGCCCGATGCTCCTCAGCAATGCCGATCGCCAACCGGGCCATCCCCATTTTGGAAATCATATAAGCGACCATGCCCGGGTTCGCCCGCGTGCTGATCGCCGGGGCCATGTTGATGATGTGGCCCCACCGCTGCCGCTGCATGTGCGGCAGGACATACTGCGAGCATAGGAATGCGGCGCGCACGTTGACGCCCATGACCAGGTCGAACCGTTTGGCGGGCGTATCCAGGACCGACTGCCACCAGAGGGCGCCGGCATTATTGATGAGGATATCGACCCGCCCGAACTCGGCCATGGCCTGCTCAACCATGGTGGCGATCTCCGTTTCCTCCCGTACGTCCACCTTGCACGCCAGCGCCCGGCGCCCTCGCTCCCGCACGGCCTCCGCCGTTTCGTAGATGTTGCCGGGCAGCTTCTCCCGGGACCGCTCGCTCTTGGCAGCGACGACAATGTCGGCGCCCTCCTCCGCCAGACGCAGGGCGAGCGCCTTGCCAATGCCCCGGCTGGCGCCCGTGATGATCGCTACCCTTCCCTCCAACATGCTGCCCACAGATCCAGCCCCCTTTCCTTGCTACTCAAACTGTTCTGTCCGCCCGCCCCCACCTCCTGCCAGCGCTTTTTGGTGCTGGACCAGGTATCGCCGAAATGTTTTAATGGGTAGGGTAAGAGCCTCGCAAAGGAGCCTGATGCTGCCACATGCTCAAGAATGACCGACTCCTCCGCGCCTGTCGCCGCCAGCCGGTGGACCGTACGCCGGTCTGGTTTATGCGCCAGGCAGGGCGCTACCAGCCCGAGTATCGCGCCATCAAGGAAAAGTACACCCTCTTTGAGATCTGTGAGCAGCCGGAGCTCTGCGCAGAGGTGACGATGCTTCCGATCAAGCAGCTCGGCGTTGACGCTGCGATCCTCTTCTCCGACATCATGACCCCGGTGCGGGGCATGGGCGTGGACGTGGTGCTTAACCCCGGCCCGATCCTGGCCCGGCCCATTCGCACGATGCAGGACGTGGCGGCGCTACGGCCGCTTGATGTCGAGGCAGCGATCCCCTACGTGACGGAGACGATCAGAATTCTGGTGCGCGAACTGGACGTGCCCCTGATCGGTTTTGCCGGCGGCCCGTTCACCGTGGCCAGCTACATGGTGGAGGGCGGTCCCTCCAAGGATTACGCCCGGGTCAAGGGCATGATGTACAGCGAACCGGACACCTGGTTCGCCCTCATGGAGAAGCTGTCCGCCATGACGGCAGACTACCTGCTCGCGCAGATTGCGGCGGGTGCGCATGTCGTCCAGCTGTTCGACAGCTGGGTTGGCAACCTGACCATTGCCGACTACGACCGCTATGTGAAGCCGTACAGCAAGCGGGTGGCTGACGCCGTCCGGGCCACCGGCACCCCATTCATCCACTTTGGTTTCGGCACCGGCCACCTGCTCCAGTCCATGGCCGGCATCGGGGTGGACGTGCAGGGCGTGGACTGGAAGGAGGAGCTGGATGCGGCCTGGGCCCGCATCGGCCATAATGTGGCGGTGCAGGGCAACCTGGACCCCATCGCCCTCTACGCGCCCACAGCGGTATTGGATGCCAAGGTAAAGGATATTCTCCGCCGCTCGGGCGGGCGCCCGGGCCATATTTTCAACCTGGGTCACGGCATCCTGCCCACGACGCCCATGGCGGCCGTGCAGCGCGTGGTCGAGCTTGTTCACAGCATTGATCCGAAGGAGATGAGCCGGCTTGGCTAAGGAAACGATCGGCGTATTGGTGATGGCGTATGGCACGCCGGACAAGCCCGAGGATATCCTCCCTTACTATACCGACATCCGCCGGGGGCGGGTACCATCGGATGAGCAGCTGGCCGAGCTGACAGGCCGCTATGCAGCGATCGGCGGCGGCTCCCGGCTGAACGAGATCTCCCGGGCGCAGGCGGCCAATCTGGGCCGGGTGCTGAATGAGGGCTCGGCGGACGTGGTGTACCGGGTCTACCAGGCGAATCGGCACTGGGCGCCCTGGATCAGCGACGTCGTCAAGCAGATGGCTGAGGACGGCATCGAGCGCGCAGTCGCGATCGTGCTGGCGCCCCAGGGCTCGAAAATGAGCTCCGGCGCGTACTTCGACCGGGTGGACGCGGCTAACGCTGACCTGCCCGTGCCGATCAACTTCAGCTATGTGTTCAACTGGCATCTGGAGCCCGCCTATATCGAGGCTGAGGCCGAGAAGGTGGCGGAGGCCCTGGCCAAGTTCCCGGAGCGCAGCCGGGAGCAGCTTGCGGTGATGTTCACCTGCCACAGCCTGCCGGAGCGGATTCTCACCTGGCAGGATCCGTACCCGGAGCACCTGCGGGAAATCGGCGAGGCCGTGGCCGGGCGTCTTGGCCTGAAGAACGTCCACTACGGCTACCAGAGCGCCGGCCGCACCCCGGAGCCCTGGCTCGGGCCGGACGTGCGCGACGCCGTGGCCGCCCTCGCTGAGGCCGGCGAAAAGGCAGTGCTGGTCTGCTCCGTTGGCTTCATTTCCGATCATTTGGAGGTCCTCTACGACCTGGACATTGAGATGCGGGAGGCCGCCCGGGAGCTGGGCGTGCATTTTGAGCGCATGGCCATGCTGAACGATTCGCCCCTGCTGGCCGAGGCGATGGCGGCTGCTGTGCGCAAGGCGCTGGACGGCGGCGAAGTGGCATGAAGAACCGGATCATCATCGCAGGCGGTGGGATCACGGGACTGACGGCGGCCTACCGCCTGCAGCAGAAAGCCCGGGCCGCCGGCGTCGCCGCGGAGATCATTCTGGTTGAGCGGGATGAGCGGCTCGGCGGCAAGACCCAGACCGAGCTGATCGACGGCCTGGTGATCGAGCAGGGTCCGGATTCGTTCCTCGTGCACAAGCCCTGGTTCGCCCAGCTCTGCAAGGAGCTGGGCCTGCCCATGGTCGGGACCAATCCGCAGGTAAAGACGACCTACATCTACCACAAGGGCCGGCTCGAGCCGCTGCCCACGGGCATGCAGCTGATGATCCCGACCGAGGCCGGGCCGTTCCTGAAGTCACGGCTCCTCTCACCGGCGGGCAAGCTGCGGGCAGGGCTGGAGCCGCTGGTGCCGGTCAAGCGGGGGGATGGCGACGAGTCGATCGGCAGCTTTGTGGGGCGGCGCTTCGGCCAGGAGATGCTGAACAACGTGGCTGGCCCGCTGATGGGCGGCATTCACGGCGGCGACTTCGACAGCGTCAGCATGAAGGCCACCTTCCCGCAGTTTATGAAGATGGAGCGGGAGCATGGGAGCCTGCTGCTCCAGGGTCGGCGCAACAAGGCGAACAAGCCCAAGGGCCCGACCGGGAGCGCCTTTCAGACGGTGCCCACCGGGCTCAAGACGGTTGTGGACACGTTGGTGAAGGCGTGCGACGGGGTCAAGGTGCTGCTGAACACGGCCATCACCGCTGTAGAGCCCGCAGCGGAGGGCTAT
>JAQBPS010000484.1 GCA_028287415.1 Bacillota bacterium
CGGCAAACTGGGGCGAGGTGACCACCAGGTCAGCGGCCATTGCCCGTGCCGAACCGATATCGGCAATCTCTATGGAGTCAGCCCTCGTATTCAGTTCCTTCAGCACGCTCTCCACCTGCATCTTCAACAGCAGGCTGCTGCCGAGACCCATACCGCAAACACAGAGAATCCGCAATCTCCTTGTCCTCCTTTATGCCATAACGAAATCTGTGCCCTGATCAGCCCTCCGCCGGATGATCAGCGGAAACCTGGTCGATGAGGCTGACCACAGCCGCCACGTTCGGGGCGCTGCGAAGCTGCTGGACGGCTTCTTCACTTCCCAGGAGTTCCGACAGCTGCATGAGCGCTTTCAGGTGCATTTCGTGATCCACCGCAGCCAGGGCGAAGACCAGATCGACCGGGTCATTCTCCTTGTGTCCAAAATTGACCGGCCTGCGCAGACGGACCATGGAGATGCCCAGCGCTTTCACCCCGTCTTCGGGGCGCGCGTGCGGCAGGGCGAATCCGGGTCCGAGCACAATATAGGGGCCCAGTTCCTTCGCGTTGCGGATCATCGCATCGACATATTGCGTTTCGGCCTGTCCGGACTTGACCAGGAGGGTGCCGGCTGCGCGCACGGCCTCTTGCCAATCCGCAGCCTCTACATCCAGGGCGATGTTTTCCGGGCCCAGCACCTCTTTTAGCACAGCGTCTCTTCCTTTCCGCTTCGCTGGCATTACGTTTTCCCTCATTGGATCGCTTGATTCCGAGTGAACGAGCTGACCCATAACACCGAACGCACGGCTGCCTTCAACAAGGCGGCCGTGCGTTCGGTACTTTTATTCGCCTGGCCTGCTGGCACCCAACGTACGCAGGGATATTCCACCGGTTTCTGCGGGCAACACTATCGCTAAGAAGCATTGCAGGACGCACAGGGGGAATGGGCGTTGGTCCGTATCGCAGTCGGTGGTCAGGTCGATCGGAAGAAGGTTGCCGAGCTCGCGCGAAAGGTCGGCGGCGACAGGGTGCAAGTTACCGACGCCAGCGATCTGGAGGCGGCGATGGCCGTGAAGAATGGCAAGGCCGACTACTACTTCGGGGCCTGCCATACGGGTGGCGGCGGTCTGGCCATGGCCATTGCCATGCTGGGAAAACCCAAGTGCGAAACGGTCTCCATGCCCGGCCGACCGCCCAAGGAAGAGCAGATCCGGAAGGCGGTGGAATCCGGCATCGTGGGGTTTGGCTTCACCGCCGATCATGCTGAGCAAGCTGTCTCCATGATCGTGAAGGCGATTTTGGAACGGAGTCCGGCATGAGCCAGCTCACTGGTCACCCGCTTACGGCACTTTCGCTGGACGATGCCATGAAGCTCCAGTGGCGGCTGGTCGATCTGATCCATACCCACTTTGACGGCCACAGCATCCTGGAGGCCGGGGACCGGGGCGTCGTTCCCGGCCTGGGCCGCCCCCGGGCGACGGCCCGCGTGGAGGAGGTTCTGGCCGACTTTTTTGGTGCCGAAGCCGCGGCGCTCGTCAGAGGGGCGGGTACAGGCGCCATCCGGGTGGCACTCCAGGCCGCCCGGTCCGCCGGCAATCGGATTCTCGTGCACCGCGCGCCCATCTATCCGACCACAAAAGTCACCCTGGAAGCGATGCAGCTCGTTGTGGTGGAGGCTGACTTTCACGACCTGGAGGAGCTGAAACGGGCAGCCGGGCAGGCGGACCTCGCGCTGGTGCAGCACACACGGCAGCGTATTGCGGACCGCTACGACCTCGGTGATGTGATTGCGGCGATCCGGAGCGCGGCGCCGAACCTGCCGATCATCACTGATGACAACTATGCGGTCCTCAAGGCGCCGAAGATCGGGGTGCAGCTCGGGGCCACGGCATCAACCTTCTCCCTGTTCAAGCTCCTGGGACCCGAAGGGATCGGATGCGTGGCGGGGCAAAGCGCTTTCATCGAGCGCATCCGGAAGGATGCCTACTCGGGGGGGCTTCAGGTGCAGGGGCCCGAAGCCATGGACGCTCTGCGGGGACTGGTGTACGCGCCCGTGGCCCTGGCGATGCAGGCACAGGTGGTCCAGGAGGTGGTCGACCGGCTCAACGCCGGCGAGGTGCCCGGGGTGGCTGAGGCGACCGTGGCCAATGCACAGTCCCGCGTCGCCCTCGTCCGCCTCGAGGAGCCCGTAGCCGACCGGGTGCTGGCGGCGGCGCCCCGGTTCGGCGCAGCGCCCTATCCGGTGGGCGCCGAGTCACGCTACGAGGTGGCTGCCATGTTCTATCGGCCCTCCGGCACCGTCCGGGCTGATCGCCCGGACCTGGCGCCCTACCTGCTGCGGATCAACCCGATGCGGGCGGGCACCGACACCGTCATCCGGGTACTCCGCCTCGCCCTGTCCGATATCAACAAATCGTAGGGGGCATCACCGTGTACGCGGCCCGGCTCATCGTCGCTGCCCTGATGGGCGGCCTGTCGTCAATCCTGACCCATGAGGGAATCGCGATTTTCCATGACGGGCTTCGCCCGCTGATGCCCGAATTGCTGGAAGGGCGCATGCAGCGGCGGGAGCTGGCCGTGACCGCCTTTGCCATGAGCTTCGGCCTCGTCATCGGCTATGGCCTTCCGCTTTCGATTACGGCGGGGATCTTGCTCATTCACACCATCTTCCTTGCTACGGACCTCATTGGCATAGCGTCGCCCAACCGGTACATTGCCGGCATTGCGGGCGCCCTGTGGGGTGTCGGTATCGTCGTTGGCATACAGGCCATCGTGCACGCCTTTACCTTTCTGCCGGTCAACTTTCTCCCGGGGCTGGGCCAGGTTGGCGCCGCGACCGTGGCGGCCTTTGCCGTCTTCCCAGCCGTGGCCGTCGGGCTTCAGTTCGGGTGGGCGCGGGGCCTGATCACCCTCACCTTGCAGGCCGTCGCCGTTCAAATCGCGACCGTTTTCAACCCGATCCCGATCGGTAGGGCGAGGATCCCGCTGAACCCCGAAGGCGCAGCCCTCATTGTGGGCATGCTGATGCTCGTGATCTTTGCCACCCGAGTGAGGGCCGCCCCCGGCGAGGAGGGGCTGGCGCATGTGTTCAGAGACCGCGTCAAGCGCATCAGAAGGAACACGCTCATTCTGGCGGTGATGGGCGGGCTCGTCGGGGCAGCGTCCAACCTGCTCCTGGTGGCAGGCGACCCCATCAGCCTCACCCTGCTGGCATCGGGCGACCGTACCGGTGCCGCCATCGCCGCACTGGCCCGTGCGGTCGGCTACGTGCCGCTGGTTGCAACCACGGCGATCGCAACGGGTGTCTACGGACCGGCCGGGCTGACGTTCGCCTTTGGCGTTGGGCTGCTCTTACCCAATCCGATCCTGGCCTTTGTCGCCGGCGCTGTGATCATCGTGGCAGAAGTTCAGCTGCTCGCATTGCTCTCCGGCTTCCTGGACCTGTTCCCCGGCATGCGTGAGGCCGGCGGGTTTATCCGCTCCGCGATGAGCCAGGTGCTGGAGATCGCCCTGCTTGCGGGCGGCATGATCGCTGGCAACGCCATTGCCCCCGGGCTCGGCTTCTTCGTGGTTTCAGCGGTCATCGCCCTCAATGAGATCGCCGGCAGTCCCGTCAGCCGGCTGGCGATCGGTCCTGTGGCGGCGCTTGTCACCGGCGTACTGGTCAACTTGCTGCACGTGGTCGGCCTGTTCAGGCCGCCCGTGCACTAACAGCCGCCCCCGGCGAATGGAGGGATCCCGATGTCGCTGGAACCCCGGCTCCAGCTGTTGGCGGAGAGCGGGCAAATCAGTCCGCTGGTAGCAGAACTGACCCGGGAGGTCATGCGCAAGGTCGAGGCAGCCTATCACATCGAGCTGACCGAGGAGAACGGCGCCATGTTCGTCACCCATCTGGCGGTGGCGCTCGAGCGGCTCCGCACCGGACAGGCGATCAGTGAGATGCCGGAAGCGGCGCTTGCTGAGGTGAAGGCCTACACCCGGGAGTGGCAGTTCATGAGCGAGGTGGCCCGGGAGACAGCGGAACGGTTGCACGTGCAAGTCCCCGAGGGCGAGGTGGGTTTCCTCACGGCCCATCTGGCCACGTTGGTGCACGGGGGCGATCAGGTATGACCCGGTGGGCACGTTCCGTGGCGGCTGCCCGGCGGGCGCTCGGCGAGGCGGTGGTCTCGCTGGCGCCCGGAGCTGAGGCGGCGACCCCACCGGATGATGCGCTGCGCTACGGGGTCAAGGACACCCCGCAGATCCGGGAAGCATTGCGGCAGCGCCTGGCGGCCCAGCCCGGGATCGCCTGGCTCACAATTGACCGGCCCGCCCCGGGTGGGCGGGCGATTGACACGGGCCTGCGCAACCCGATCACCGGCCGGCCCATGACCGGCTCCACCAGCGGCGGTCCCGTCAATATCCTTCAGGGTTTGATCGACTTCTGCGTGGGGACGGACGGCGGCGGCTCGGTGCTGGGTCCGGCGCTGGCCGCCGGGCTCCCGGGCATCATTGGCGCCGGCCTCGGGCTGCTGGGCCCGGATGGGCGCACCTCCACGGACGGCATCCTCTTCCGGCCGGCGCTGGGGACAATCGGCAAGGACTGGCCGACCACCCGCCGGGCTTTTACCGCACTGCTTGAGGCAGCGGGCATTGAGCCGGTGCGCCCCGCCGAGCGGCTGCGGGGAGTGCGGGTGGCCGTACCGGCGCTCGCCACGGTGATCCTGCCCGACGGGGCGGACATGGCGGAGCTACTTGCACCATACCTGCTGCCGCTGTGGGCGGAGGGCGCCACACCGGTCCACGTGTCCATGGTGGGCACTGGTGAGCGTGAGCACGCCCTGCGCCTGCTGCGAGAGGTGTGGCAGCAGGCTGATCTGGTGGTGACCCTGGAGGGCCCGGTCGATGTGTACGGGATCGGCGATTCCATAGTGGGCAGCCTGGGCGAACCCGGCGCCAGCTTCCAGGCACGAGGCGGCAAGTACCTGCTGCGGGCCGCCAACATGGCGGGATGCACGGCTGTTGCGCTGCCGGTGCCGCGCCTGTGCAGCGGCCTGATCCTGGCCGGGCCGCAGGGCCGGGAAGGCGCCGCTCTCACCCTGGGGGCAGCCGACCTGCTGGCCCGGTCCATCCACATGCCTGATCTCTTCCTGAGCTACTTCTTTCAACTTGACTGAGGGGATGATCCAAGGTGCCACACATCATGACGGTCCTCGGCCCGATCGATCCCGGTGAACTGGGCGTCACCATGATGCACGAGCATCTGTTCATTGATCTGTCAGAGCGCAAACAGGATCCTGACGCCCGGCTGGAGGATCTGGAACTGGCCTGCCAGGAGGTCGCCCACCTCCAGCGGGCCGGCGGGAAGGCCCTGGTGGAGCTGACCTGTATCGGCATGGGCCGGGAGGCTGCCAAACTGCGGCAAGTAGCCGAGCGGACAGGCCTTCAGGTGATCGCAGCCACGGGGTTCTACCAGCAGGACTTTCACCCACCCTATGTGGCGGAGCGCTCGGTCGAGGAGCTGACGGAACAGCTGTGGAACGAGGTGGCGCAGGGGCTGGATGGGACCGATGTCCACCCTGGCATCCTGGGGGAGATCGGCACATCGAAAGACGAGATCCGGCCCGATGAGGTGAAGGTGTTTCAGGCCGTGGCCC
>JAQBPS010000496.1 GCA_028287415.1 Bacillota bacterium
GTAATGCCGTACTTGGGCAGCGTGGTCGCGAAGAGGTTGTATGTGCCGCCATACAGGCTGTTGGAGGTGACGATCTCGTCACCTGCGTGGCAGATATTCAGGATGGTGGCGACGAGGGCCGCATGGCCGGACGCGAAGGCCACGGCGCCCACGCCGCCCTCCATCAGGGCGATCCGCTTCTCAAACACATCGGTGGTGGGGTTGCCGAGCCGGGTGTAGATATTGCCGGGCTCGTCCAACGAGAAGAGCTGCTGCGCGTGATCGGTGTCGTGAAAGACGTAGGCCGTCGTCTGGTAAATGGGGACGGCACGGGATCCGGTGGTCGGGTCCGGCGTCTGGCCGCCGTGCACCGCCAGGGTCTCAATATTGTACTGTCTGGACACGCTGCTTCCTCCCGTATCGTGTACTCCGGTGCGCTCAGGTGGATTTTAACACAATCCATTGATAGATGGGGTGTTGGTGTTTCATTCCTGAGAACAGTTGCGCGCGTAAGCGGCTACGCCCGGGGCGCGGGCAGGGCAGGTCTGGCGCCCATGCGGGCGACAACCCGGGCGGCGAGCCGGTTGGCGATGACCGCCGCTGCCCCCGGCTCCAGCCCGTCGCGCAGGGCGGTGATGAACGCCGCCCCCCAGCAGTCGCCGGCACCGGTTGTGTCCAGCACCGGGCCATCCGGCACGGCCGGCGGCACATGGGTGAGCCGGCCCTGCTCGCACAGAAGGGCGCCTTCCGGCCCCAGCTTCACCGCCACCAGCGGTGCAGTCTCGCCGAGGCGCAGCGCTGCCGCCTCAGGCGTGGCCGCGCCCGTCAGCGCCAGTGCCTCGT
The DNA here is from genome assembly GCA_028287415.1 of Bacillota bacterium. Classification (GTDB taxonomy): domain Bacteria; phylum Bacillota; class Sulfobacillia; order Symbiobacteriales; family Symbiobacteriaceae; genus RYN-353. The sequence continues at coordinate 823 of JAQBPS010000496.1, forward strand.
CCAGATTCGGCAGCATCACCTGGACGCCCGCCGGCAGCTTCAGCCCCCGCCGCCGGATGAACCCCGCTGATGATGGGTCGAACGAGACCGGGATGCCCGCCTCCCGGGCCAAATCCAGGGCCCGTTCGGCGGCCGTTGTCGTCGCCTCCCAGAAGAAGGAGTAGCCCGTCACGTGCAGCCACCCCGCCGTCCGCAGCGCCTCCTCCGGTACATCGGCAGCGGAGAAGTGGTGGTTCGCGCCCCGCGGCACCATCATGTGCCGCTGCGTGCCCTGCGCAAAGAGCACCAGCACAGCGGTGGGCCGCTCCGGGTCGTGGACGACGAAGGGCTCCACCCGCTCCCGGCGCAGGTCAGCTACCAGCGCCCGGCCGAGCATGTCGTCGCCGACCCGCCCGGCAAAGCGGACGGCGGCGCCCAGTCGCGCCGCCCAGACGGCGAAGTTGGCCGCGGAGCCGCCGGGGGCGGGCCGCACCTCCCCCTCCGTGTCGGTGTCCATATCCATATGCCCCTCGACCCGGGCCACGACGTCCAGCACCAGGTCGCCAAACGTAAACAGGGGCAGCATTGCGGTGTCACCGTCCTTAGTTGAGACTTTTATACGGCCACGGATTGCACGGGTTACACCGATTTATGGGAAACACAGATGATAAAATGCATCAAAAATATATATTTTTTCCGGTAATCAGTGTCTGCATTTAAAATCCGTGTAAGCCGTGCAATCCGTGGCCATATAATATCCCGCGCCTCACAGATCATAAAAAAGCGGACACCGGTTATCCCGGCGTCCGCTTTGAGCAAGCTTAAGCTTTTCCAGCAGACCCGAAAAGCTTCATCTTGTCCTTGAGCTTTTCCTTCAGCACGTCCCGCGCGGGGCCAAGAATCTTGCGCGGATCGATCTCCTTGGGCTTGGCCGCGAGCTGCGCCCGCACCTCGCTCAGGAACGACTCCCGCAGTTCCGTATCGATATTGACCTTGCGAATGCCGAGCTGAATGCCCTGGCGCACATCGTCCTGGGGTACACCGGACCCGCCGTGCATCACCAGGTAGGCGCCCGTGCGCTGGTGCACCGCCTCGATCCGGTCCAGCGCCAGCTTGGGCGGCAGCTTGTAGTGCCCGTGTGCGGTGCCGAACGACATCGCCAGCGCATCTACGCCGGTCGCCTCGTAGAACTCGATCGCATCCGCCACGGGCGTGAGCATCGCATCCCGCTCATCCACAGCGATGTCGTCCTCCACGCCGCCGATCTTGCCGATCTCGCCCTCCACGGAGACGCCCACGGCGTGCGCGACCTTCACGATCTCCTTCGTCCGGGCGATGTTCTCGGCCTTCGGCCACTGAGAGCCGTCGAACATGACCGACGTGAAGCCGGCCCGAATGCATGCGATGACCGTGTTGTAGTCGGTGCCGTGGTCCAGGTGGAGTGCGACCGGCACCGTGGCGGCGTCTGCCGCAAGCCTGGCCAGACCGGCCACGTAGTGCAGCCCCGCGTACTTGATGGCGCCCTGGCTGGCCTGAATGATCACCGGCGAGCGCAGCTCATCCGCGGCCTCCACGATCGCCTGGACGATCTCCATGTTGTTGCAATTGAAAGCGCCGACGGCATAGTTGCCCTGCTCGGCTGCATCCAGTAACGTCCGCAATGGCACTAATGGCATCATGTAGTCCCTCCATACGGGCAGCCAAGCCGCCCCATCACTTCCTTGGGGAACTTATGCATTGCAGGCGCAGTTTCCTACCAAGAAAACATCAATTTATTAGATGCTGTTGATTGATGGCTTCTATAGTACAGCTGTGAAAGAAAGCCGGGCACTAGCGCCCGGCCTTCATCAACTCCACCTGCAGGCGCCCGAGGGCGCTCAGCAGCAATCCCCGCTGGTACTCGTCCACGTCGATAAACCTGACCCCGTACTCGTACGATGTCAGGTCATCCAGTTTGCGCACCAGCACGCCACGGAACGAGAACTGTTGTTGCCCGATCTCAAAGGTGAACTGGGCAACCACGCCCCGGCGGATGGGCAGATCCTCTTCGGCCTGCACCGCCAGCCCCCCGCCCCCGGCGTTCCGGATCTGTACCGGTTTGGGCGCTGTCGTGATGGGGCGCTGACCAATCTCGATGATCGTCATGCTACCAGGAATGGCGGGAACCGAGAGCCTGAAATATTCCCGGCGATTGTCATTTGTTATAGGCACCATTGTGCATCCCCCGTCAACGACCGCTCCTGGGGCCGTGCGCGGCATTTTTTCTTTCATTCTTGGGGAGATTGACAAATTCCTTCCTGTTGGCCGAACCGCCGATCACCAGGAATACGCCAACAAGGATCACGCCAAGACCAGTCAGGATCGATAACCCGATCGGTTCAGCCAGAAACAGGTGGCCAAGCACAATGCCGACCAGCGGTACCATGAAGAGCACACTGGCTGTCCTGGTTGGCCCAATTTTGGCGACCAGCCCGAAAAACAGGTGGGAGGTCAGGGCAGTTGCGAGCACAGCCAGCAGTAACAGGGCGATCACCGCTCGCACCGATGGCAGCGATGCCGGCCGGAAGGCCAGTGCCCCCGGCAGGAGGAACACCACGGCACCAAGTTGCTGCCCGACCGCAACGGCAATCGCCGGTACCCCTTGCAGGGCCTTTTTCGCGAAGACGCTGCCCAGCGCATAAAACAGCGAGGAGAGCAGCATGCAAAGGGCCCACGGAAGCACTGCTCCGTGCACCGAACCGGGCGTCCAGCCCACGACCACGGCGACGCCGGTCAATCCGAGCAGCAGCCCGGCGATCTGCCTGGCTGAAAGCGCCTCTCCCAGCCAGAATACCGATACCACCGCCGTGAAGAGCGGTGTGGTGGCATTAAGGACGGCTGCCAGCGAGGCGGGGATGTGGAGTGCTGCGACGGCGATCAGCGCGTAGGGAATCGCACCATAGAGCGCCCCCAGGACCAGGTACCGGCTCCAGTAGGCTCGGAACGGCACCACTTGCCCGGTCAGCTTGGCGACAGTCATGAGGACGAGAGCGGCAATCGCGACCCGGGTCTCCATCAACATGAAGGGGCCCAGTGCCGGTGCGGCCACACGGATGAACAGGAAGGAGGCGCCCCCGAGCGCCGCGAGGGATAACAGCCCCGCGCCGTCTTGCAACCGCATGGTCGGTTTCACCGGGGCGTTCACAGCTCCAGTTCCCACGTTTCCCCGATCAGCTCGTGCCCGAAGCTGTGGTGCGGCTCTTCATGCACCAGCCGGTAGCCGGCGCGCTCATAAATGTGCCGGGCGGCCAGCAGTACGCTGTTGGTCCACAGGGAGATCTTGCGGTATCCGGCCTGGCGGGCGAACCGCGTGCATTCATCCACGAGCCGCTTGCCAATGCCGAGGCCGCGCGCCGTCGGCTCTACCAGGAACAGACGCAGTTTGGCCACGGTGTCTGAATGCTTGACCAGCAAAACCGAGCCGACGTTCTCGCCGTCCCGCTCCGCAATCCAGCAGCACTCCCGCTTCGGGTCATAGTGCTTGATGAAGTCACTCACGATGCCCGCGACCAATCCTTCGAACTGCTCGTCCCATCCGTATTCCCGGGCGTACAGGACACCATGACGCTGAACGACCCAGCCCATGTCGCCGGACCGGTGGGGGCGGAGCAGGTAGGGCGCCTTCAGCTCGCGGCCATTGCCGAACAAGTCCTGTATCACGCGCATCGCCTTGACCACGCGGCCCTGGTCCGGTGGAGAGAGTTCCTGCAACATCACTTCCACCTGCTCGCCCTGCCGCTGGTTGAGCACGGAAAATGCTTCCCGCCCGTGCTCGGTCAGGACCAGATCGCTTTGCCGACGGTCAACGGCCGATGGCCGCTTGTCGATCAGGCCGTTTTTTTGAAACCCACGGAGGATGCGGCTCAGCTGGCCCGCGTCGATGCCCAGCTCCTTGCACAGCTCGGTGGCCGTGGTGCTCGTGCGGTGGGCGATTTCGTACAGCACCCGGACTTCGGTCAGGGAGAACGGGCTGCTCAGGAAGCCGACGGTCAAAATGCCGATGCGCCTGGTATAGAACCGGTTGAAACTGCGCATGGCAGCGATGCGTTGGGTGAGCTCGGTGTCGGCCATCGTTCTCCTCCTCGCATCGAGCGTGACAATGCTATTGTCATTATCAAGTATTTATTTGATTTTGTCAACAATCAGGTGAATCTGGGACAACGGTTGCATTGGTGAAACAGCATTCATAAACACGAACTAAATCCCTGAGCGGAACGGAGTCACACCACGCTCGGCGATGAGGAGACGGGCAATGCTGACGGTTCTCGTGCTCATGATGGCCGGTGCGCTCATACTGGGCGCCTGGCTCGGCCTTCAACTGATGGGCCAGCAGGGTCGAATCCTGCGGCGGCTCGGGGCTGTGGAACAACACCTGGCGAGGGCGGGAGCCCGGTGCCGGTGATCATCACCACGGGCCTGGCACCGGGAACGCCGGCGCCTGACTTCTGCCTGCCGGAAATAAATGGCGGGGAGGTGTGCCTGAAGCAGTTCCGGGGCCGAAAGATCCTCCTCATCTTCTCCGATATTCACTGCGGACCCTGTGGTGAGCTAGCGCAACGAGTGGTGCAGCATGGCGGCCGGCTATCTGGCGGTGACACAGTGTGCATTTCGGATGGGATCGCAGT
>JAQBPS010000566.1 GCA_028287415.1 Bacillota bacterium
TGAAGGAGGGGGTCAAGCACCTCCTCGTCAACAACATGTTCTTTGAGGACCTGGGCCTCACGTACATCGGCCCGGTGGACGGGCACAACCTGCCCGCCTTGCAGGAGGCGCTGCGGCAGGCCCGCTCATACCAGGGGCCAACGGTGGTCCACGTCGTTACCACCAAGGGCAAGGGCGTGCCGTATGCGGAGGAGTTGCCGGACAAGTTCCATGGCGGTGGCCCGTTCGATATCAAGACTGGCAAGCGGCAGCCCGGCGCTGTCACCTATAGCGAGGTCTTCGGCAACACGTTGATCAAGCTGGCCCGGCTCGACTCCCGGGTGGTGGCCATCACCGCGGCAATGCCGGAGGGCATGGGCCTGATGAAGTATGCCAAGGAGTTCCCCAACCGGTATTTTGATGTCGGCATTGCTGAGCAACACGGCGTCACCTTCGCGGCTGGCCTCGCCAAGAGCGGCATGCGACCGATCTTCGGCGTCTATTCAACCTTCCTCCAGCGGGCCTATGACCAGGTCATCCACGACGTGGCGATTCAGAATCTGCCGGTCCTCTTCAGCCTCGATCGGGCCGGTCTCGTCGAAGATGGTGCAACGCATCAGGGCGTGTTCGATGTCGCGTATCTGCGGACGATCCCGAACCTCGTCGTCATGGCACCGAAGGATGAGAACGAGATGCAGCAGATGCTCTACACCGGCGTCAACCATAATGGCCCCATCGCCCTGCGCTACCCGCGCGGCAAGGCGATCGGCGTCCCGATGGATGAGGAATTGCAGAGCCTTGCCATTGGCAAGGGCGAACTGCTGCGGGAGGGCAAGGACGTGACGCTCGTCGGCCTCGGTACGATGACCCAGACCTGCCTGGCCGCCGCGGAGGAGCTCGCCCGTGAAGGCATCTCGGCTGCCGTCGTCAACCCGCGCTTCGTCAAGCCGCTCGATCACGACCTGCTCGTGCGCATGGGCCGGGAGACCGGCGCTGTGGTCACGGTGGAGGAGGCGTACCTGTCGGGCGGGTTTGGCTCCGCTGTGCTTGAGCTGTACAGCGAGGTGGGTCTTGCGGTGCCGGTGAAGCGGGTGGGCATTCCGGACATGTTCGTCCCGCACGGCGACACGCAGATTTACCGCAAGGAACTCGGCCTGACCCCGATCGGCGTTGCCGAGACCGCCCGGCAGCTGGTGATGCGGGTGCGTTCGGAGCTGGAGGGCCGCCGGCGCAAGGCGCCGTCCCGTAAGGCGGCTGTGCTCGAAGGCAGCCTGGCCTCGGGGCTGGAAGACTAAAACGGATGAGATAATGGCGAGCCCTGCACGGTCATGTGCAGGGCTCGTTTTGTCGCGGAGGATGCCGATCATCAGGAGGCTTGAGCTGTTCGCGGGGTGGAGCCAAACAGACCCTTTCATGTGATGCACTTTGCCGGGGAGCGCGACGGACGCTCGCTTCGCCCGGATTCGCACCGCGTGCAGCTAGCTTGGTGACGTTGACTGCCGCAGTATGGGTGACATGGCAAGTCGCCTTCAAAATCGATCCGGTGCTATCGACCACGGCTGGGGAGCACAGCGCCCTGCTATTTCGCCAGTGGCAGATGGGTTCCATAGTTCTCCATGGTCAATGGCGCCGACAATGCTTGACAAAGGGCGGTTCTTTAAGACTTGACAGACGTACACCCTGGCTTTATATTAGCATAACATGCGTTTATCTGATGACGGGGAGAGTAACTGCGAGTCGTCGGTACTCAAGCAGTCTTCACCCCGTTCAGACTATGAGAATCAGTTGCCTGCCACTTGTAAACACACTGTGAGTCCACGTCAAGGAGCGAACAGAAAACGCCAACCTGCTCGCTTATGATTTGACCAGAACGTGAAGGAGGTCCGTGATGCCGAGCCATGGAAGTTTTGGTATCTTCTTAGCAACCGCTATTCTCCTTGCCATCACGCCCGGCCCTGGGATCTTTTATGTACTTGCCCGCAGTCTCAGGGGTGGGCGAAGCGAAGGGATTGCTTCCACCCTGGGGACCGCGGTGGGCGGCATGGCCCACGTCGTTGCTGCTGCCTTTGGTCTCTCGGCCCTTTTGGCTTCCTCAGCGGTGGCCTTCAGCATAGTGAAATATGCTGGGGCAGCTTATCTGCTCTTCCTGGGCATCCGAACCCTACTGGGAAGCGATGAGGTACCGGCGATTAACGAGTCATCCAGCCATGCTGACTCGCGGCAGGCATTCGTCCAGGGGATTATTACCGAGGCACTTAATCCAAAGACCGCCTTGTTCTTCCTAGCGTTCATCCCGCAGTTCATCAATCCCCATGGGCATGTGGCCCTTCAATTTCTCCTGTTTGGCTCCACTTCCGTCGTGCTCAATTCGGCTGTTGACCTGATAGTCGCCGTGGCGGCTGGCCCTATTGGTCATCTTCTGCGCTCTAGTGCCCGTTTTCGGCAGCGTCAGCGGCTCGCCACCGGGACGGCTTTGATCGGGCTGGGCGCCTATGCGGCCCTGACGCGAAATCACTGACCAGATGCCCCCGCAGCCTGCATCCGCAGTATCGGTTCAGCCCGAGCAGTTCCCGCCGTACGTGCGGCAGTCGATCGAACGGATCTTCCCAGGGCCGCCCAAGCCGGTCGTCACCCCGGAGATCATGAACGAGACGCAGTTCAGCATGATCGCCCCCGATTTGCCGAACAAGGCCGACGTATAGGGCAACAGAGACAGCCACCCGCCCGGGTGGCTGTTCTGTTTCGCCAAAAAATCACTGCAGCGGACGTTTATATCCCGACGGTGGACGACTGGTCTGCACGCGCTCTACAGAGGATTTCGCTCATTGTGGATGGAACCAGTCCATGGTGCAATCGATGCGGGCCCGTCCGCTTTCGGGGCCAGTCCGTTTGCGTACCGCAACACGCTACGAGGCGGAGTGGAGAGTTTCACCGGGTACGAGGAGATCACAAGGCACGGCGCCGTCGTTTACGCCCTTGACCACAGCGGCGGCGTCATCCGATAGCCGGTTCCAAGGAAAGGATGGCTAGACCGGATGACCATCTACATAGCGCTCCTGCGCGGGATCAACGTGAGCGGGCATAACCTGATCAAGATGACTGAGCTCAAGCGCATGTTCGACGCAATGGGATTTGCCCGGGTGCAGACATTCATTCAGAGCGGCAACGTGCTCTTTGCAACCGATGACGATGCCGGATCTCTGTGTGCGCGTATCGAGCAGGAGATTACGACAGTGTTTGGCCTGACGGTCCCCGTCGTGCTGCGCACCGCCGCGGAGCTCGAGCGGATCATCCGGGACTGCCCGTTCCGGGCCGATGCGCTGGCGGAAGGGGAGAACATCTATGTCACTCTGCTCGCCGATCAGCCGGCGCCTGAGCGGATCACCCAGATGCTCTCCGTACCGGGCGGCATCGATGAATTCCGCATCATCGGTCGCGAGCTATACCTCCTCTACCGGCAAC
>JAQBPS010000574.1 GCA_028287415.1 Bacillota bacterium
CGCCGCCCTGACGATGTTCGGGATCTCCCGCTCGACCGCCAGCGCCACCAGCTTGTCCTGGTCGTTGATCGTCCGGAGCATATCCAGAGTCGTTTCCTGGTCGATGTTGACCGACTCGGGCAGGCGACCCTCGGTCACCAGCTTGCTGAGGTCCAGCGCCATCAGAGCGATTCCTCCCGTCTTATCAGCTCTGTGGTGAAGCGGTAGCGGTCGCCCCGGTAAAGCGAGCGCACAAACTCCACGGGCTTATCGGAGGCATCCCGCGACACCCGCTCCATGAGCAGGAGCGGCGTACCCTCGCGCACATGCAGCATCTCAGCGTCATAGGCGGTTGCCGGCACGGCCTCCAGGCTCTGATCGGCCTTGACGAGCCGGGTGTCGCAGCGCTCGGCCAGGATCCGGTACAGCGACTGGTCGCGGAAGTCTGCCTCCAGCAGCCCCGGGCAGAGCGCCACCGGAATGTGCGACGTCTCCAGGGCCATCGGCTCCCCGTCAGCCAGCCGGAGGCGCTCCAGCCGGAAGATCGTCGCCGTTTCAGCGATGCCGAGCAGCTTGGCCGCCTTCTTGCCCGCAGGGGCCTCCTGCGCTGTCAACACCCTGGCGCCGGGCGCCAGACCACGCCGGCGCATATCCTCCGTAAAGCTGGTCAGGCCGGCCAGCGGCTGCTCCAGCTTGGGCGTGGCCACAAAGGTGCCCTTGCCCTGGATCCGGTACAGGTAGCCCTGCGACTCCAGTTCGGTCAGGGCCTGCCGGGCGGTCATGCGGCTGACGGAGAAGCGCTCCGTCAGCTCCCGCTCGGAGGGCACCTGATCCCCGGGCTTGAACTGGCCGTTCTCGATCAGCTCCAGGAGCCGGGTCTTGATCTGGAAGTACAACGGGATTGGCACGTGCTTGCCGAGGTTCTCCACAGGCTCACCTCCGAGTTTTTCGTTAGCGCAACGCCGCTACGACAGCGTTGTGGAAGGCCGGCCGCACCGCGAAGAGTCCGTCTTTCGCAGCTGGGTGCAGCCGGTTGGTCAGCAGAATCATGAACAGGTCCTTGTCGGGATCGATCCAGAGGGATGTGCCCGTGAAGCCGGTGTGGCCGAAGGCCTGCGGGGAGAGCATGTCGCCGCACGACGCCCGGCTGCTTGGGAAGGCGGCGGCCGGCGGCTTCTGCCAGCCCAGCGCCCGGTTGTCGGCCATCGCCGGTGTGTGGCTGCGCGTGGCGAGCGCTACGGTATGGCGCCCGAGCACGGGCCGGCCGCCCCGCAGCCACGCCTGCGCGTATCGGGCCATGTCGGCGGCGGTGCCGAAGAGCCCGGCATGGCTGGAGACGCCGTCCAGGCCGTAGAAACAATTGCCGTCGTTCGCCTCTCCCCACGTGATCGCCCGGCGCCAGCGGCTGAAGCCCGGCGCCCGGTCGCCGCACATACCGTACTCCACCTGGTTTCCCCGTTCCGTGGCAGCGATGCGTTGCCGGCCCTGCGCCGGCAGCCAGCCAGTATCGTGCATGCCCAGGGGCTCGAAGATCGCCGTCCGACAATAGTCGGGGAGTGTCTGCCCCGTCAGGCGCTGAATGACGGCGCCCAGCAGCATGAAGCCCAGGTCGCTGTACGCCACCGCGGTGCCTGGCTCGCGGAGCAGCTCCGTCGCACAGATGGCAGCCGTGTAAGCCTCCCAGCCCCGGTGGTCCAGGTAGAGCCCGCACCAGGCAGGCAGGCCGCTGGTATGGGTGAGGAGGTGGCGCATGGTCACCCGGTCATCGCCAAATTCGGGGATCATCTGCCGCACCGGCGTCTCCAGCACGAATGCGCCATCCTCCAGCAGCCGCAGGAGCGCCGGGGTGGCGGCGACCACCTTGGTCAGGGAGGCCAGGTCGAAGAGGGTGTCGGTGCGCATGGGCAGCTGCTCCGGCTCCTGCACGGCGAGGCCGAATGCCCGCACGGCTGCAACCCCGTCCATGCCGCCTACGGCAGCAACGGCGCCCGGGTAGGCGCCCTGTGCGATGCCACGCTCCACAATCGCAAAGGCCTGCGCCAATCTGGCAGCATCAAAGGAAAGCACCGCTCGCACCCCCATAACAGATTGCTGCCCTTCTAACTGGTCTATACCATTCTGGCGCACGATGCTCCTGCCTGCACAAGAAAAGTAACAAAAAAGCGGTTCGCTGCCGGCGAAACCGAACCATTTTCTGGGAGAGTTCGTATTAGATGATGTACCGCTGCTCACTAGTCTGATCAAAGATTGGGGGGACTGGGGTGCAGGTCCTTCGCCGTGCCATTGACATGCTCGGGTTGGGGTACACACCGGGCGATGCAAAGCATCCGGACTATCAGGCGCTCATGCGGGACGCCCTGCGGCGAATCCACTTGGGAGAGCTGCATCTGCGGGAGGCCACTTCACTGGAAGAGCTGGACATCGGACGATCCGTGCTCCTCTCAGCCCGAGCCGAAATCCAGCAACTGATTCGCACGGCTAAACGCGACCGCGGCATCGCGGTCCGGCCAATCGCCGAGACCGAACAGACATACCAAAACATGCTGAAGCAAATGGGCTACCGTGTAGACGGCCCGCGTCCCGCTCGCCGCAGGACGGGCACCGGCCGCTAGGCACGGGAAACAGGCGAGGGGCGGCACTTATGCCGCCCCTCGCTGCGTCATTCCTGACGCTTCGCTCCCGCCATCGCCCGACCGGCCTTGATCTGTGCCAGCATGGCCACGCGTGCCGCCCCTACCACCCCGGCCTGGGGGCCGCAGTGCGCCCGCTTGAGCCGGATACTGAGCGAACGGGGCCGGCACTCCCGGGCTGTTGCTTCCAGCAGCCTGTCCCACCAGTAGCCGAGCCGGACAATACCCCCGCCAATGATCATCACCTGTGGATCAAAAGCGTTCTGAAGGTTGGCCAGGAAGAGCGCCAGGTCGACCGTAAACCGCTCCACACCAACCTTGGCCGCCTCCCGGCGGGCTGCCGGCCCGCGCTCTGCCGCACTGAGCACCTCGCGGATGCCGCGGAAGGGGTGCCCCTTCTCGAGCGCCTCGTTCGATCGCCGGGTCAGGGCTTTGGCCGACACGTACTGCTCGGCGCAGCCCCGCCCCCCGCAGTTGCAGGGGAGCCCGTCGGGGTACAGCGCCATATGCCCGACCTCGCCTGCGCCCGAACGGGCGCCCCGCCAGAGTTTGCCGCCGATCACAACCGCGCCGCCCACGCCGGTGCCCAGCGTCATCATCAGGTAGTCTGCTGTCCCCTTCGCCGAGCCGACCCAGCCTTCGGCAGTGGCGGCAGCGTTCACGTCATTGTCGGCAACCACGGGTACGCCCAGGCGCTGGGATAGCTCAGGCCCGAGGTCAAGGCCCGTCCAACCTGGCAGGTTGCCGCTGGCGAAGATCACATGACCTCGCCGGTGGTCGATCCGCCCGGCGGAACCCACGCCACAGCCCTGCACGGGAGAGTCGGCCCGGCTCATCACCGCACGGGCGAGCTGTTCCACCCGGTCGAGCACCGCGGCGGCGCCATCAGCGGCGCGGGTGGGTGTCTCGCTGTGGTGCAGGATACGCCCCTGCTCGTCAATCAACGCTGCTTTAATGCCTGTGCCACCTATGTCAATACCGAGATAGACCACAGCCGGTCACCTCCTCTCTCCCGCTGTTTCGCCGTGCGCCCTGTTACTCCCTTCCCTCTAGGATGCCCGGACTTTCCAAAAAACGAAAGTGGGAACGGCAAGCAGCAAACGCCGCGGGCACTGCGGTTGCAACGCCCGGGGCGTTTGCTGCGCAGTCGGCTGAGCGCCGCGCGGCCGCATAAAACCCTCCGCACGCTAAAATAGCATTGTGCGGAGGGTTTTGCGCTCCCCCCGTGACGCCGTGTCGTCACGGGGACTTCTGCATCGCGGCCGCTCCCGTCCGGTAGATCAGCGCTCGAAGCCCGGGCCGGGACAATTGGTCCAGCAGACCGTAATGCCACTACCCGCAGCCAGAGCCGGAACAGCGGCGGCGACGAGCACCGTCACCAGACACAGACTCGCCATTACCTTGGAGAGCTTTCCCATCCACATAATCCTCCCCTGATCAGGTCTGGTTGGGTACTTTACCCGGACACCACCGTTCTAAACTACCTAGTGGGAGATTCGACATATCCTGGAAAATTCCTCTATGCTCATGTGCGCATACACGGGCTATCCACAGGAAAACCCGGTTACCCACAGGTTCATCAACAGGATGTGAACAAGGCTATCCACAGGATGTGGGCGGGCCGAGCCACAACGCCCGCTCATAGACAGCCCGGAAGCCGAGGTGCTCCGTGCAGAGATGCGCTACCGGCGAGGCGACCTCGGTCTGAAGCAGGGCGAGGCTGCTCCCGTCAAGCGCCGCCAGCTCAAGGCGCCGGACGAGGGTTGCGCGCTCCACACCCCGTCGCCGGAACGCGGGCAGGACGGCCCCGCAGTAGAGGCCGGTGATCCCGCCCTGGGTCCAGCTGAGGCCGGTGCCGGCGGGCTCTCCGTCCAGCCGGGCCACCAGGAACCGGGCCCGGGCGCCGTCCCCTGGCGCCGACGCCAGCGCAGTCCATGCCTGATTGATCGCCGCCGCCGCCACCGGGTTGACCTCGTATGCCTCCACCAGTGTACGGCCCCAGAGGTCGAGGGCAGCGGCCCCCGCAACCTCGGTCACGCTGACCGCCGGGGCCACGCCCACCGGCGGCGCCGGGATTTGCCGGGCGAGCACCACCTGCCGCACTTGCGGCCGCCAGCCCCGGGCGCGCAAGGCATCCCCAAGCGGCCCCGGTGCGCCTGCCAGCGGCGAGAGAAACAATGCGGGCGGCCTGCCGGCGCCTGCCAGCACGGCCTCGGCCATCTCCAAGGTGAGGTCAAGGCGCTCCGGCGCTACACTGCGAAGCGTCAGGAAGTTGGCAAAGGTACCAGCCACCTGCGAGTTCGTGACAACAAGCCCCCCGACCACCCGGGTCATGGTACCGCCGCCGCCCAGTGAGGCCATGCAGGCCAGCCAGTGATTCTCCAGTTGTTGCAGCTCCGACATGGGAAAATCGCCCCCTGCGCCCAACTGTAGCGCAGGAGGCGATGGTTGTTCAATCACCAGCGGCCGGAATTAGCCGGTCCTGGAAATGTTTCAGTCGCTCGACCTTGAGGTTGCCCGCCCGTCCGCCCGCCCCGGAGAATCCCCAGAAGGCCTCGCCCCGTGCTTCCACCCGCAGCAGTCGTGGCGCACGTGTCTGCATCGCATTGGCGACGGCGATTTTCTCCTGCGGCGAAAGCCGAAGCGCGCGCAACTGGGTGGAGGGCCAGTCGCCATCCGGCATGCAGCGCCACAGGCAACGGGCGAGGCCGAGGCCCGCTGCCCAGGCACCCAGGGCCGGGAGTTGCTCATGATTGAGGCGGGTGACGGTGGCGAGAATGCCGGTGCGCTGCTCAAGGCCCTGCTTGATGAAGAGGTCGAGCGCTGCCAGCGCCCGGGCGTGGCTCCCCGCACCGTGCAGCTGGTCATGGATTTCCCGGTCGGGGCTGTCCAGTGCGATCAGCGCGTGCACGTGCCGTTCCACCAGTGCCCGCACCACCCAGGGTTCGAGCAGGCCGCCGTTCAGGTAGGCGGTGATCCGGGGAATGCGGGCCTTCTGACCGCGGCGGACGAGCTGCCAGAAACCGGGATAGCCAAGCGGCTCGGCCCCGCCGAGAATCAGCTCGTGGCCGCCCTGGGCGGCGAAGTCGTCCACCAGGGCGCCCCACTGGTAGCCCGTGAGCTCATGCCCTGTGGTTGGATCCGCCGCCGTGGGCAGCACCAGCAGAAGCTGTTCGACGCACACGTGAAACGCCCCCCGCCTCGCTCTGTTCGCTATCAGTGTACTAGTTTTTGCCAATAAATGTCAATTGTTTTTTCGCTGAGGGCGAACGGCGGGTGTTGGGCTCCTTGGGACATAATATGGCCACGGATTACACCGATTACACCGATTTCAGAGAAACACTGATTAAAACATAAAAATATGTATTAAATCCGTGTCTGCTTTGAAAATCCGTGGAACCCGTGAAATCCGTGGCCATATAATGTCCGGTTCTACAGGATCCTGCGCGGTGCAGGGGTCGCTTAGCGCGGGCATTTTAATGGCCACGGATTGCACGGATTTCACTGATTCGGGGACATAAACACAGATCAAAACACATAAATATATATTTGTCCCGTAATCTGTGTCTGCGTTGAAAATCCATGGAATCCGTGAAACCCGTGGCCATATAAACCCTCAAC
>JAQBPS010000587.1 GCA_028287415.1 Bacillota bacterium
TGCGGCGGTGCCAAGGACGCCACGCCCGCTGCTGCCGGCCCCACGCAGGCACAGCCCCAGGCCAAGCCGCCCATCAAGATCGCGGTCGTCACTTCCCGCAGTGGCGCCTTCGAGGCTTGGGGCACCCATGAGATCCGTGGCCTCCAGATCGGTCTGGAGTACGCCACCGGCGGTACGATGGCCGTGAACGGCCGGAAGATCGAATTGAAGGAGTTCGACGACCAGGGCAAGACCGATACGGGCAAGGCTGTGGCGGAGCAGGCGATCACCGAGTGGAAGGCCGACATTATCCAGGGCACCGTCTCATCAGGGGTGGCGACGCAGATCATCCCGGTCATCGATCAGTACAAGAAGATCTTCATGGTCGAGCCGGCCGCGGCCGACAACATCACCACGAAGGACTTCGCAAGTATCTGTTCCGCACGGGCTCGAACACGACCCAGGACGCCCTCGCCGGTGCGGTAGGTGCCACCAAGCTCGGAAAGAAGATCTACCAGCTCGCCCCGGACTACCAGTGGGGCCATGACTCGGCCGGCGCCTGGGAAGCGATTGAGAAGGCCAACGGTGCGAATGTGGTCAACGTGTTCGCTCCGCAAGATACGACGGACTTCACCCCCTACTTCCAGCAGATCCTGGCGGCCAAGCCCGAAGTCCTGGTCGTCCACTGGGCCGGCGCCAACGGCGTGAAGCTGTTCCAGCAGGCTGGCGAGCAGGGCGTCTACCAGAAGGTCAAGGTGACCGGCGGCATCGCTGACTTCGCCTCCATGAAACAGATGGGCCCGAAGGCCGTCGGCATGACCGGCATGGTCAAGTACTTCCACACGCTGCCCAAGAACGCAATCAACGACTACCTGGTCACCAAGCACAAGGAGAAGTTCAACGGCGAACTGCCTGACCTGTTCACGGGCGGCGGCATGGCGGCAGGCATCGCGATTGTCGAGGGCCTGAAGAAGACCGGCGGCGATCCCGATGCGGACAAGCTGGTCGCGGCCATGGAAGGCATGAAGTTCAAGGGCCCCAAGGGCGACTACGAGTTCCGCAAGGAGGACCACCAGGCGCTCCAGACCATGTATGTGGTGCAGCTCGACATGAACCCCGGCTTCGACTTCCCGACCCCCAAGCTGCTCCAGGAACTGAAGCCCGAGGAGACCGCACCGCCCGTCAGTGTCAAGCAGTAACGCCGGCCTCAGCGAGGAGGTGAAGAGGGGAAGCGGAGTAATCGTTCACCACCTTTCACTACCACTGGTAGTGTTGAGGTGACAAGGTGGTGAACGATTACGGAGCGCGAGGGAGACTGTATCCCGCCCCTCGTTTGACCGATGGATGATATCCTCCAGACCCGCGATCTCACAGTTCGCTTCGGCGGCCTGCTCGCGGTCGACAACGTCAGCCTGCATGTCCGCCCGGGCACCTTCCAGTCCGTCATCGGCCCGAACGGGGCTGGCAAGACCACGCTGTTCAACCTGATCTGCGGCATTTACAAGCCCACATCCGGGCGGGTGCTCTTCAAAGAGCGTGACATTACCGGGCTGCCGCCCCACCGGATCTCCCGGCTGGGCATGGGCCGCTCGTTCCAGATCACGAATATCTTCCCGAACCTGACCGTGCTTGAGAACGTACGCCTGGCCGTGCAGTCCCGGGCCAGCGTGGGCTACCGGTTTCTGGCGCTGGCCAGTTCGTTCGGCGAGTTCACCGACAAGGCCCGGGCGATCCTGGGGCAGGTGGGCCTCGAGGGCAAGGAGCAAACCCTGGCCAATGTCCTTGCCCACGGCGACAAGCGGAAGTTAGAGATCGGGATGCTGCTGGCGACCGAATCCGAGCTGCTGCTGCTGGACGAACCGACCGCAGGCATGTCCCATGACGACGTGCCCGCCGTGATCGACGTCATCAAGCGGATCAAGGCGACCGGCAAGACCATTCTCATGGTCGAGCACAAAATGGAGATCATCCTCGCAATCTCCGACACCGTCACCGTGCTGCGCCAGGGCGCCGTTATCGCCGAAGGCACGCCGGCCGAGGTTGCTGCGGACCCGCTGGTGCGCTCCGCCTACCTGGGAGGAATGGCCGTATGACGCTGCTACAGCTCGCAGGAGTCCACACCTACATCGGCCAGTTCCACATTCTCCAGGGCGTCGACATGCAGGTAGAGCAGGGCGGCGTCACCGTGCTTTTGGGCCGGAACGGGGCGGGCAAAACAACAACGCTTAAGAGCATCATCGGGCTGCTGGCACCCGCTCGGGGCCGAGTCACGTTAGCCGGGCAAGCCATAAACGGCCGGCCCGCCTACGAGGTCGCTCAGCAGGGCATCGGCTATGTGCCGGAGGACCGGGGCGTTTTCGTGGACCTGACGGTCGCCGAGAATCTGCTGCTCGCCGAGCGCCGGAAGGGCCAGCTGGCGGCCCGCAAAGCCATGCTCCTGGAGCTGTTTCCCGACCTGGGCCGGTTCTGGCACCAGAAGGGCGGGCGCCTCAGCGGCGGCCAGCAACAGATGCTGGCGGTCTCCCGGGCCCTGGTGCCCGAGAACAAGCTGCTGCTGATCGACGAGCCCTCCAAGGGCCTGGCGCCGATCGTCGTGGAGCAACTGGCCCACGCGTTCAACCAGCTGAAGTCGTACACGACGATCGTCCTCGTCGAGCAGAACTTCTGGCTGGCGTCGGCCACGGGCGACCGCTACTACATCCTGGACGACGGGTTGACCGTTCACAGCGGCAACATGCCCGATCTGATCCGGGACACCGAACTCCAGGCGCGTTACCTGGGGGTGGCCGCGAAAGGGAGGGCCGTCTGAGTGGAAACGCCGCATCTGACATTTCCTCTGCTGGTAACGCTGCTCCTCAATGGGGTGGCGATCGGCATGCTCTATTTCCTTGTGGCCGTGGGCCTCTCGGTGATTTTCGGCCTCATGCACGTGCTCAACTTTGCCCACGGCTCCATGTCCATGGTCGGCGCCTATGTAGGTCTGGCGGTCTTCCGGCTGTTCGGCGACCCCGCCACCGGCACCGCCCCGACCTGGGCCTTTGCCCTGGCGATCCTGGGCGGCGCCATGGCCGGTTTTGTGCTGGGCTGGGTGACCGAGCGGTTCCTGATCCGCCCACTGTACAAGCGCCCGATCTTCCTGATCCTGCTGACGCTCGGCCTGATCCTGGTGCTCGATGAGACCGTGAAGCTGATCTGGGGCACCAGCCCGCAGGGGCTCGTGATCGTGCCAGGGCTCTCTGGTACGGTGGACGTGCTCGGCCAGCCCTTCGCCGTCTACCGCATCTTCCTGATCAGCTTCGGCCTGCTGATGATCGGCCTGACGTGGTACGTGGTCAACAAGACCCGCATCGGCATTATCATCCGGGCGGGCGTCCAGGACTCCGACATGGTGCAGACCCTGGGGATCAACGTGCGCCAAATCTTCACCCTGGTCTTCGCCTTTGGCGCGGCTCTGGCGGCCATGGGCGGCATCGCGACCACTCCGTTCACGGGGGTTCACCCCGCCATGAGCGGGGACTTCCTGCTGAAGACGTTTATTGTCGTCGTGATCGGCGGCTTCGGGTCGACCACTGGCACGGCGCTGGGCGCCATCTGCCTGGGGCTGACGGAGCAGTTCCTGCCCTGGTTCTTCCCCCGGTTCGCAGCGGTCGGGCCGGTCGTACTCATGGCCGTGGTGCTGCTGGTACGGCCAGAGGGGCTGTTCAGTGTTAGCGGTAGGAGGGCGGGATGATGTTAAAACGCATCAAGGCCGACCGCTGGATCATCGCGGTGCTGCTGCTTCTGCTCCTGCTGCCCCTGCCGAAGCTGCTCGCCGCCAACGGGTTGATCGCTGCAGATGCCGTCAACTGGCCCCCGATTCATTACCTGAAGCGGTCGACGGATGTGTTCGTGTGGGCGGTCGTTGCCGTTTCCTACGACATCCTGATCGGCTTTACCGGCATCGTTTCGTTCGGGCACTCGCTCTTCGTGGCGGTCGGCGCGTACTCCGTGGCGATCGCGGTGATGAAGCTGGGGCTCTCCCCGGTCGTGGGCGTGCTCGCCGCGGTCATCGCCAGCGCCCTGATCTCGGTCGTCGTCGGCTCGCTCTCCCTGCGGCTGAAGGGGCACTACTTTGCCATGATCACCCTGGCCTTTGCCGAGGTCGGGCATGTGCTGGCCCTGAAGCTGTCCCAGTGGACCGGCGGTGAGGACGGCCTCTCCGTGCGGGTGCCGCTCTGGCTGGCTAACCGGACCAACGACTACTACCTGGGCCTGCTCTTTCTGGCGGTGATCTTCTTCACCGTGCGCCGCATCACGGAATCGCCCACGGGCCGGGTGCTGGCTGCGATCCGGGAGAATGAGCACCGGGCGCAGGCCCTCGGCTATGACGTGACGGCCTACAAGGTCGGCGCTATGACCATCTCCGGCGTGATCGCCGGGCTGGCGGGCGTGGCCATGGCGACCATCGACACCCAGTTCGCCATCGCGTCGCTCGCCACGAGCGGCCCGACGATCGAAGTGCTGCTGATGACGGTGGTGGGCGGCGTGGGCACCCTCACGGGCCCGGTGCTGGGTGCGGCCATGATCCGCCTGCTCTCCTTCGCCCTGCCGGGGCTCCAGGATATCAGCCCGCTGTTCGCCCGGTGGCAGCTCTTCCTCGGCCTGATCTATGTCGGCACGGTCATGTTCCTGCCCGACGGCATCGTTGGCAGCTACCGGACGCGGGTGAAGACCGCATTTCAGCGCATTTTTACACCGGGGTAAAAAGGAGAGGGCAGGATGCCTGTCATTCAAATCGCCAATGGACTCCACATTGCCTATCGGGAGCACGGGCGTGGCGACCACACCGTGCTGTTTGTCCATGGCATCTGGGGCTCATC